>CANPWQ010000016.1 GCA_947584965.1 Candidatus Gastranaerophilales bacterium
AATTAAAAGCACTATGGTTAAAAGAGAATACTTAACCCTGCCTTTTTTCGTATTATGCTGTTTCGGTGATTGTTTATCCATAAAAATATTATACTCTATAATAATTTATTTATAAAGGTAACACCATACGAAAGAATTTTCTGTTTTACAAACAGGAGGAAATCCGTTTTTACAAATATCCATTTTTTTCGGACACCTCGGTTCAAAAGGACATCCGGAAAAATAATCTTTGATAGAAGGCGGATACCCCTCAATTGCTTCAAGCTGTCTTGTATTAAAGTCGGGCAATGCCTTTATAAGAGCTTGAGTATAAGGATGTTTGGGATTTTTAAATATTTCATAAGAGTCTGCGTTTTCCACAACATGCCCGCCGTACATAACAGCTGTTTTGTCTGACGCTTCATATACAAGCCCGAAATCATGCGAAATAAAAATAAAAGATGTACCCTCTGACTTTTGAATTTCTTTTATTAACTCCATTATTTGCGCTTGAACTGTCACATCCAAGGCCGTTGTCGGCTCATCCGCAATAATTATTTCGGATTTACAAGCAATTGCCATTGCTATTATAACTCTTTGGCGCATACCACCCGAGAACTCATGCGGATAAGAATTCAACCGTTCTTTTGCGTTTGGAATTTTAACTTGTTCCAAAGCCTCAACAGCCCGTTTTTTTGCTTCCGACCCTTTTAAATTTTGATGTATTTCTATCACCTCCAGAAGCTGAGAGCCTATTGTATACAACGGATTTAAAGATATCATAGGGTCTTGCGGAACAAGTGAAATTTCTCTACCTCTTATATTCTGCATTTGCTTTTCTGTGAGAGAAAGCAAATTTTGTCCTTTATAAAAAATCTCTCCCGACAATATTTTGGCATTAGAAGCAAGAAGCCTTAATACACTCATTGCGGTAATTGTTTTTCCGCAGCCCGATTCACCGACTATTGCAAGCATTTCGCCCTTTTCAAGTTTCAAATTTATATCATGCAATGCTTGGTAATCCCTGCCGTTTGAATGAAATGCCAAATTAAGATTTTTTATTTCCAATATACTCATAAATGAATATTATCGTATGTTTTAAGATAAATCAATTATACCCTTGAATGAATATTGAGCCTCACCCGACATATAAACATCACGGTTAACATCATCTAAACTGCCGTCCCACTCTATTACAAGCTCACCGCTCGGAAGTTCAACCGTTACTTTTTTATCACACAAATTCTTTAGTATACAGGTAACAACACTTGCACAAGCTCCCGTTCCGCAGGCCAGAGTTATTCCGCAGCCTCTTTCCCATACATCCAGTTTTATTCTGTCACGTGACAGTATTTTTATAAACTCAACATTTGTTTTTTCGGGAAATAAGTTATTTATTTCTATTTCCCTGCCGTATTTTAATGCCGAATTTTTTGTATCTTCCTCCGTTATTATTACACAGTGCGGATTTCCCATGCTTACAGCAGACGCATTGAATTCTCTCTCTCGAGTTTTAACTTTAAAATCAAGATTATTTTCAACATTTACGGGGATTTTTAAAGGTTCTAAAATCGGTTTATTCATATTAACTTTGACTCTGCCGTCATCAAGAATTTTTGGAATAATGACTCCCGCCTTTGTTTCAACGCTGAATTCTTTTTTATTAACATAACCTTTATTATAAACATATTTAGCAAAACACCTAATCCCGTTTCCGCACATTTGCGCCATTGTTCCGTCAGAATTATAAAATATCCAACCGATATCTGTTTTTTCCGTGTTTTGATTTATTATAATCAGCCCGTCTGCCCCAATTCCGAAATTTCTGTCACAAAGTTTCTTCGCCAATTCATCGGGAGTTTTATCAGTTTTTTTATATTCTTCCCAATCCAAAACTACAAAATCATTGCCAAGCCCTTGCATTTTAGTAAAATTAATTTCGGTCATGTTTCTTTTTTCTTTCTCTTTTTTTCTTTTTATCTTTATATCTTACCTCGGGATGATATTCTTTATCAGTCTGGTTTACTTTTACATCTCTTGTATCATAAGATTTATTAAATACCCTTGTTTTTAGCGCATCAATATATTCATCCGTCAAATGAGCATAATCAAATAATATAGCTCCTCGGGTATTAAATATTCTTGTTTTATGTATTTGCACAAGCAAATCTTCAAACGGTCCGCCCATAAAGGTTACAAATATTCCGGGATAAATTTGAGTATAAATGCTCGTATTTTTAGCCACATCATTTAACAGCAAATCTGCGGTATTCCTGTCACCTGTTAATATCAATGGGGTTAAGCCATCTATATAATTACCGAATGACCAAACCCGCCAATTTTGCATTTTTGTCTGCATACTCTTTTTTAAATCCGGAAATATTACAGCAGTTAATAATACATTGTTAGGTTTTGTAATTTGCTGAACTTTTTTAACAAATTCCGAAATTTTATTCTGTCTGTATGAACTCCATAGTTCCCAATCTCCGCACCCGTAAGGTATATCTATCGGATCTATTCCGTACATTGACTTAAAATCATTACGGGCATACATAGTATATCCCCAGTTTGATTTTGCATAACTTGAATAAGAAGAATCTACCGTCTGCGGGTATCTTATATAATCCAAATTTATACCGTCAGGTTTGTATTTTGTGACTATTTCATTCAATATTCCAAGTAAATATGTTTGAACTTGCGGATTTGCGGGGTCTAAGAAATAACCGTTATGCTCTGACAATGATGGAACAGGATACAATGAATCATAATTAGCAAGCCTTTTATTCGCCCATAAAGGATATACGCTTAAAACATGATTAGGCGTATATTGCGGATTATCAATCCCCGCATAAAATGTTTCAAACCATATATGAATTTTCATTTTACGCTTATGGGCTTGTTTTATCCATATTTCTAACGGGTCAAAACCTTTAAATTCTTCTCTCTGCCAGATAACACCGTTAATTCGCATATAATCACTGGGGTATATTGTTTTTCCGTGAAAATAAGTTTCCAAAAATATGTCAGTTATTCCTGCCGATTGTATTCTGTCAAGAGTCTTTTCTATCTCGGCAGGAGTTGTTTCTATCGGGCGAACCCATACCCCTTTTAACTCATTTGCATTATATGGTATTGCATTTTTTATAGCGGAATTTAAGGCTTCCATTGCACTATTTATATATGTTTGAGTTTTTTCGGGTTTTTTCTCCGCTTTTCTTAAATACTCTTTTGAACTTTCCAAAAATTCGCCGGCTTTTTTATCATTGTATAAAATATCAAACTTTTTGTAATATTCTACAAGTGAATTTACCTCGGTAAGTTTTTGCTTGGCAGCATACATAAGGCTTTCAGGGGTTAAAAATACTTTTATCATGCCTGTTGAATAATCAATATAAACTTTAGAACCGATTTGAATATTTTTAGTAATCCAAGTTTTAGCACTGCCATGCCCTGATATAACAAAACCGTTTTTAGGGATAATAGAATCCGCACCGTTTAATCTGACAACCATATTATTTTCAACTATTGCTTCCGTGCCAAATTCGTTAGTTCCCGTCCGAAATCCGTATGATGGAGTATAAACAATTAACTGATTAGGCCCGCGCAAACCAGGGTAATATGAGTTGGGATTATTAATCTTTGACGGATCTATCGCACTATATGTTTTTTGTTCCTCCTGATATATTATTTCATCAGGCTTTGTCGGCAGAGTATAATTAAACACTTTTTGATTTAATTCAAAAGGAATAGGTTCGTTTTTCACATTTACAGGAATATTTTGCTCTGCATTTGGAATATTTTCATTAACAAATGAGCGCATATTATCCCTTAACTCTGAAGAACACACAGCGTTCTGCCCGATAAAAACAAATAAAAATAAAATCCCTAACAATCTTCTCATACTTAATATGTTAATACAAAATTAAAAAAAGATTAACTATTAAAGAATTAAAGATTTTTTATATTAATATTATGATAAGGAGATTTTAAATGGAATATAAAGATTATTATAAAATATTAGGTGTTGAAAGAAGTGCAACGGAAGCACAAATAAAATCGGCATACAGAAAACTGGCAAGAAAATATCATCCCGATGTAAATAAATCCGCTGACGCCGTAAATAAATTTAAAGATATAAATGAAGCCTATGAAGTATTATCCGATAAAGAAAAGAAAAGCAGATATGACAGTTTAGGTGCGAACTGGCAGCAAGGTGCTAATTTTACACCGCCTCCGGGGTTTGAGGGATTTAACTTTAACCAAGGCGGATTTTCACAAGGATTTGCAGGCGCAGGGGATTTTTCAGACTTTTTCAGCTCAATATTCGGCGACCTTATGGGCGCAGGAGCAAGAACACGTACAAGGCATGCAAATAGAGGTGCTTCCCAAGGATTTTCTTATGAAGATTTATTTAACGGAGCATCACAGCCCCGCAGAAGCAGTCAAGCTGCCCAAAGTGAGGATGAAAATCTTGATGTAACACAAGAACTTAATATAACCGCTAAAGATTTAATGGGAGATAAACCTGTTAATGTTAAAATGAATACCGTTGAAAAATGTTTAAAATGTTCGGGCGGCGGAAGTTTTTGCTCCGAATGCGGAGGAACGGGAATTGTAAGTAAATCAAGGACATTAACCGTTAAAATCCCTAAAGGTGTTAAAGAGGGGCAAAAAATAAGACTTAAAGGCGAGGGGAAGTCAGGCAATTACGGTAAAAAAGGCGACTTGTATTTCATTATAAAATTTAAAGATAACGAATATACAATTGACGGAGAAAACCTTACTAAAAATATTGAGATAACACCTGCTGAAGCTGTTTTAGGCTGCAAAAAAGATATATCTACTCTGCATGGAATTATTAATATTAAAATTCCGCCTCAATCGGGGTACGGAAAAACTTTAAGATTAAAAGATTTAGGTCTGCCCAAAAAAACAGGCGGATTTGGAAATCTTAACGTTAAAATAATTATTAACATTCCGTCAACAATATCGGATAAACAAAAAGAACTTTATAAAAAAATACTTGAACTTGAATAAGTTATGCTCTAAGCCTTATCTTTTTTCCTGTATGTAATTCATTTTGCTCTATTAATTTTTTATAGTTGTCGGAAACTAATACAAGCCCTGTTCCTTGTGAACTGTTAAATCCGCATTTATCTCTGTAAAAAGGAATGGAATCTGACGTCGGAATACTTATATTAACCATAAACGATTCATCTTTTTGGGCAAGTTTAGTTACAAAAGCTAACAATGTTTCACCTATATATTTTATATTTCTGTTGGAATTAGAACTTGCATATTGAGGGTTTGTTTCAAAAAATATAACAGATTTCGGCAACTTTTTCCTTTCCGCCAAAACCTTAATAAATCCTAAACAATCATTATTCTTATCTTCCATTACGTAAAACTTTTCGTGATCCGTAAAATATTTGAGTTCTTCATCCATATCTTTCCAATAAATGGATTTTTGCCACTGCAATGAACGAGAATAATCCATAAAATAATCAGAGTCCTTTTGTGCATCTAAGCTGTATATTTTGCAACTATACGGCTTACTATCTTTTAACACACAGCATTTAGCCTCTAACTTCTTTTTAAATGACAATGAATTATTTATTGCATTAATTTTCATATTAATAATAAATACCCTAAAAAAATTATTTGCCGAAAGAACCTATTACTATGATATACTAAACAAAAAAAGAGGTTTATATGAATTTAAAAATATATAAGACTGGTCCGTTAGAAGTAAATACTTACGTATTAACTGATGAACAATCAAAAGAAGCAGTTATTATAGATATTGGCGGAGATTTTGAGCAGATAAAAAAAGAACTTGACGAACAAGGATTTATAATTAAGTTCATTTTAAACACTCACGGGCATTTTGACCATATAATAGGCGAAATTAAAATACAAAAAAATTACCCCGATATTCCGATATATATAAATAAAGATGAAGCTATTCACTATAATAATATCAACGAAGAACTAAAGATGTGGAGATTTAATATTAACTCTGAAATACTAAAACCCGACAAATTTATAGATGAAACAACAAAACTTTCTATAGGCAGCAATGAAATAAAAGTACTTAGCACCCCGGGGCATTCTAAAGGCGGTTTGTCTTTTTATGTTGACGGTATGTTGTTTTCGGGAGATGCCCTGTTTAAACACAGCATCGGTAGAACCGACTTTATAGACGGTGACTACGATACACTAATTTCTTCAATAAAGTCTAAACTCTTTATTCTTCCCGATGAAACAAAAGTATATCCCGGGCATGGGACTTCTTCTACAATCGGTGATGAAAAAAGAGCTAATCCATACTTAAAATAAATTCTTAATATCCAAAACTAATTACTAATCGACAAATCTCACAATAATTAACACAAAGAGAACCTTTAGAATGCTTACATCACTTCAACCGTTACACCATTTAACATTAAGTATTCCTGCAAGCCTTTTACAACATCATCGCGAAATTCAAGTAAAAAGTTACCGACTGATTCAGCTAAAGTTTGATTAAATTCGTTCATATATATCCTTTTTTATTTTCTAAAATTATTAACGGTATTTTCATGAAATTTCTTTAGTTATAAATCAATGAAATTAACATTTTGTTACAAAATAAAAAAAATACTCCCCTAAAAGGAGTATTTAATTAGTATATATATTCAAATTATAACAAGTATTTACACCAAAGAAATGATATTAAAATAAGTTAAATGTGGTAACCTTTTCTTACTAATTAAAATCTTAAAAAAAAAGAAAGGACTATTATGCAAATAAGCAAAATTGGTTTAAATACAAAAAAAACAGTACAAAACACACATTCAGAAAAGAGATTATCAACAAATCCTTTTGGTGTAAGTTTCAAAGGCAACGTGATACAGGCAGATGTATTTGAGACAGGGAATAAGACAAGTATAACAAAAAATATCAGCGAAAAGAGCAAATTATTTGCATCTGCTGTTGTAAGCGGTATAAACAGTTTTAACGAATCATTTAAATCAAGAATGAATGCAATAGTATCTTTCGGTAAAAAAGTTGCATCGGATACACTTGAAACACTTGAAAGAATAGGAAATACCGAAATTAAAATAAACATGGACGGAATAAAAGATAAAATCTTCCCGGACAGAAAATATGAAGTAAAAAATTTGTCAAAAATGCCTGTTGAAGAATTAAAAAGCATGTGGCAGGATTTAACGGAAGAAGAAGCGGCAGCATAATAAAAGGGGAGAATATAAATGGATAATAATCAAAAAATAAAGAATATTATAAAATCATTAGGCGAACACCAAGATTCTCATGCGGCAATTGAACTGTTAACGGAACTTGGCACAAATTCTCCCGATGATGAAATAAGAGAACTTACGGCTCAAACTTTAATAAAGAAAAATACTCATGAATCTTTAAGAGTTGTTCTAATTTCAAAAGGAAAAGGAATAAACGATTTAAGTGCAAGAGTAGCAATGGCTTCAATAAATGAATTATTATCATTAAAAGATAAAACAGAAGCCTTAAAAATATTAGATGATACTATAAAAATGCACTCTGAAGAAGATGTAAGAAATACTGCGCGTTCCGTAAAAGCATTAATGACATTCAGTTCATAAAAAAATAAATATATATTATATATAAAGCCTCCAAGTTATGGAGGCTTTTTTGTGTATAATAAAAAGGGAGGAAATTATGAAAACTTATAATATCGCATTACTTGCCGGCGACGGAACGGGAAAAGAAGTAACAGATGAAGCCGTTAAAATATTAAAAGCAATTGAGCAAAAATATAAGGTTGAATTCAATTTTGAACCTGCACTTATAGGCGGATGTGCTTACGATAAATATAAAACTCCGCTGCCCGATGTAACGCTTAATCTGGCAAAAAATTCGGATGCGGTATTATTAGGCGCCGTAGGCGGCTGGGAATATGATAAACTCCCGCCCGAAGTAAGACCTGAGCGAGCTTTGCTCGGAATAAGAAAAGAACTTAATCTGTTTGCAAATCTTCGTCCTGCTGTCGTTTATCCCGAATTAACAACAATATCCCCGTTAAAAAAAGATATTGCAGCGGGTACCGATATAATGATTATACGGGAATTAACAGGTGATGTATATTTCGGCACTCCTAAAGGCATAGAAGTTAAGAACGGTGAAAAATACGGCTATAATAATATGTGTTATTACGAGAGTGAAATTAAAAGAATAGCTCATATCGCTTTTCAAACAGCAATGAAGCGTAATAAAAAATTATGCTCGGTTGATAAAGCAAATGTTTTGGATGTATCAAGATTATGGCGGGAAACGGTTGCACAAGTTGCTAAAGAATATCCTGAAGTTGAACTTACAAATATGTATGTGGATAATGCGGCAATGCAAATAATAAGAGCCCCAAAACAATTTGACGTTATTCTAACGGGTAATATATTCGGCGATATACTATCCGACGAAGCGTCAATGCTGGCGGGTTCTTTAGGATTATTACCAAGTGCATCTTTGTCAGACACTAAACCTGCAATGTATGAACCAATCCACGGGAGCGCTCCCGACTTAAAAGGACTTAATATTGTTAACCCTATTGCAACAATACTCTCTGCCGCAATGATGTTAAAGTATTCGTTTAATATGAATAATGAGCATGATGATATTGTTAAATCTGTAAGAAAAGCATTAAAAGACGGTTACAGAACTAAAGATATTGCAATTGAAGGCATGGACACAATATCAACTTCCAAAATGGGAGATGTCATTTATAACAATATTCTGGCTGATTAATAATACTAAAGTACTAATAAACAGGTAGTATTTAAACGAGCATAAGACTATACCTCAGGAGAGTGAAAAGCTGTTATAAATACGTTATAGTTAAAATGTAGATTGAAGCTGACGAACACTTTCTTTCGGGGTTGCGAAAAAGTATTATTTAAATAGTTCGGATTTAAGTTTCAATCTACACTTTTTTATGCGGATTTTTAAAAAATTATGTTAAAATATAGTATATAAATAAAAGAGGGGAAATAATGAAGAAATATAATAAACTGATTAAATTAATAATGATATTGTCTGTTATAGGCGGAATAAGTATAAGCACTGCACCGGCCGTATATTCTGCACCGACAGCAGTAAAAAGCGCACCTGCAGCTGTAAAAACAGCACCCGCGTACACTTGTGTAAATCCGTTAGATGTTGTAAACACACCGTCAAAATATTTGAATAAAAATATAACATTTGAAGCTGAATTTGAAACATATACATCTTTAGGGCTTGATTATAAACCCGCATATAAAGATCCTGCAAAGTATATAGGAATTTTAATAAGAAGAAATGATGTAAAAACAAAATCTATACCGCTTGCGGAAATGAAAATATTTGTAGACAGAGAAACCGCAGAAAAACACCCCGATTTGGAAGCCGGCGATAAAATTAAAATTTCGGGAACAGTATTTTCAACAGCATTGGGCGACCCTTGGGTTAATGTCAAAAAACTTGAAGTATTAACAACAAAAACAAAAGAAAAGAAATAACATAAATGCAATCGGGAGAGAGTTGTGAAAGAAAATAAAAAAGCATATCTTACCATACATGGACACTTCTATCAACCGCCAAGAGAAAATCCTTGGCTGGAAACAATTGAAGTACAGGATAGTGCTAATCCTTTTCACGACTGGAATGCAAGAGTTACTGCGGAATGCTATACACCTAACTCCGTATCAAAAATAGTTACTCAAGATAATAAAATTCTTGACATAGTAAACAATTACGCTTATATCAGCTTTAATTTCGGTCCAACCCTTTTGTCGTGGATGGAGCATTACAGCCCTTACTCTTACGACAGAATAATTAAAGCGGATGTGGAAAGCGCAGGAAAAAATAACGGGCATGGTAATGCTATTGCCCAGGTTTATAACCATATAATAATGCCGCTTGCCAATAAAGACGATAAATACACACAAATTATATGGGGAATAAAAGATTTTCAATACAGGTTCGGCAGAAAGCCTGAGGGAATGTGGCTTGCCGAAACCGCATGCGACGACGCAACATTGGAAGCATTAATTGACTGCGGTATTAAATTTACAATTCTTTCGCCTTTCCAGGCAAAAAGTGTAAGAAAATTAAATTCTGATGACGATTGGAGTGATGTAAGCTGGGGGAATATAGACCCTGCAAGAGCATACAGATATTTCACGAAATCCGATAAATCAAAATATATAGATTTATTCTTTTATGACGGTTCAATTTCAAAATCCGTTGCATTTGATGAATTATTAACGGACGGAAATAAGTTTATTTCAAGATTAAAAGACGGAATATCCGACTTAAGAGATTATAATCAGCTTGTAAATATAGCAACAGACGGCGAAAGCTACGGACACCATACAAAATTCGGTGATATGGCGCTTTCTTATATATTAAAAGTTAAAGCAGAAGACGAGGGATTTGAAATTACCAATTATGCCAATTATTTAGAGCAGGAAGAGGTAAAATATGAGGTCGATATAAAAGATGTTTCATCTTGGAGCTGTTCTCACGGGGTGGGGCGTTGGTGTGATGACTGCGGATGTTCAACGGGCGGGGGCTACGGCTGGAACCAAAAATGGCGTAAGCCATTGCGTGAAGCGCTTGATTATGTTAGAGATGAATTAAGAAAAATATTTGAAGAATACGGTTCCAAATATTTTAAAAATGTTTGGGCTGCCAGAAATGACTATATTGACGTCATTTTAGACAGAAGCAAAAATTCAATAAATCTATTTCTTGATAAGCACGCAAATTATAAATTAGACCACTCGGAAACCGTTAAAGCATTAAAATTAATGGAAATGCAAAGACAGGCAATGCTTATGTATACAAGCTGCGGTTGGTTTTTCTCCGAAATATCGGGGATAGAAACAACTCAAATAATGAAATATGCAGCACGTGCAATGCAGCTGGCTCAATATTTTTCCAATAAAGACATAGAAACAGGTTTTTTAGAAATCTTATCACGCGCACAAAGCAATATACAAGGATTTGGAAGCGGAAAAGACGTTTATGAAAGACTTGTTAAACCCTCCATTGTTTCAATTAAACAAATCGGGGCGCTTTGGGCAATATCTTCCATGCACAATAATTTTGAAGATTTTACAACACTATACTGTTATGATATAAAAAGACACTACAGCAAATACGTATCAAACGGCTCAACAGCATTCAGTGCGGGAAGAATTGAAATATCCTCCAAAATTACGCTTGAAAAAGCAGACTTTTTCTTTGCAGCTCTTCAATTTCCCGAAGGTGATTTCCACTGCGCAATTAAACGCTATGACGATTGTGAAAATTTGCAGGATATTACTAAAAAACTTTGTGAAATATACTTAAATAATCCCGTAACTGAAATCATACGTGCGCTTGATAAAATATTCGGTAACGAATACTTTACTTTAAAAGATGTAATTATTGAAGACAGAAGCAAAATATTGTTATCCTCACTTAAAGACAAATTGGGTAAATTTTCAAATACATACAGAGAAGTTTATAATGAGGGTAAGAGCTTCATTATGCAGCTAATAAACCTTGGAATAAGCGTCCCTGTTGAATACAAGCTGGCGGCACAATATACTCTTACTAATGATTTCAACGAAATCTTCCAAGATTGTATTAATCTGACGGATGAAGCTACAATTCAAAAAGGTTTGGATATTTTAAAAGAAGCACAGGCTTTTCAAATTGACATTGATAAAACTCTGACCTGTAATATATTTTCAAATCAGATACAAAAAGCAATTTATAACTTTATGAAAACTTTTGAAATGCACAGACTCGATAATATTTTAAAGATGTTTGAATGCGCTGCCAAGTTAAATTTAAAAGTAGATATATCCGAAGCTCAAAATATGTATTTCAATAAAATTTATTCTAAATTCACAAAACTGCTTGATAATGCGGCTCTTGAACAGACAAACATTACTGAAATAAGAGAATATTTGTTCTCACTATTAATTTTAGGCGAATATTTGAATATTAATACGGATTTTTATAAATCATCAATTTTAAAATTAACTTCCGAGAGAATAAAAATTAATAATTAAAGCTGTTTTATAATATTATTAACTTGATTTCTTAAATTAATAAAATCAGAATTGTTGTAAATAATATAGTCTGATTTTTTAATCTTTTCATCTTCTTTTTCTTGAGAGTTTATACGAATTCTTGCATAACTTTCGGTATAATTATTTCTCTCCATTAACCTTTTAAGCCTTACATCTTCATCAGCAGATACAAAAATAATTTTATCAAATTGCTTTTCAATTCCCGCCTCAAAAAGCAACGGAACGGAAACAAAAATCATTTTTTCACTTCTGTTTTTAATTAAAAATTCATTAACTTTTTCATTTATTTTAGGATGTAAAATCGCTTCCAATTTAGTTCGTTTACTATCATCGGCGAATACTACTTTGCCAAATTTTTCACGTGAAATATTACCTTTTTCATCAAATATATCATCATACCCGAATACATCATTAATTGTTTTAATTACATCTAAGTCGCAAGACAGTATAAAATGATTAATTTTATCAGTATCAATCACTTTATATCCCAAAGATAAAAGAATTTTCTCGACTTGCGACTTTCCGCTTGCTATATTTCCCGTTATTGCAATTTTTTTCATAAATTAATTATAATCACTAATAAAAATTACTGCAAATAAGAAAGCAGAGTATTTAAAAGTTCATATTTTGTTTTATATCCTACAAAATTAGCAATTAAATTTCCGTCTTTAAACAAAAGAAATGCAGGAAAAGCGCTTATTCCAAATCGGCGTACCAATGCAGGATTTTCATCGGGGTCAACTTCACCTATCCAAATATTTTGGTCTGCAATTTCTTTTAATACAGGTTTTTGTCTTTGGCAAAATCCGCACCATGACGCTGTAAATGCAACAAATTTTATACCGTCTTTTATATTTTCATCAAAATTATTCTCATTTAATTCTTGCAGCATAACAAACTCCTTTTTAAGAAGTATAAATATACAAACAGAAAAATAAATCCGCCGTTAAGCTACTTTCTAATAGTAAGACGTTCAAGCCACCTTACAAATCTTGTAGGTTTATTTTCCTTTTCGCGTGTAATGGAGTCAACTAACACTGTTTTAGCCCCCAAAAGTTTTCCCGCCAATATATCGGTCAATGGTCTATCACCAATAACAACCGTATTTTCAGGCAAGATGTTTACGGATTTTAAAAATTCTCTCATAACTTTCGGATTAGGTTTATTTGCATTACCTATTACCGGAAAATCTGACATCGCCTGTACTTTTGAGATATAATCTTCTCTTTTATTATTACTTATTATTGCAATAACGAAGTTTTGTTTAAGTTCTTTAAGAAGTTCTAATACTTTATTAGGATATTCACCTGATTTTGAGGGCATTACGGTACTATCCAAATCAAATAAAACAGCATTTATCCCTATTGATTTTAATTCTTTAAAATCAATATCAAAAAGCGAAACAAGATTATAATCGGGTTTTAAAATCATCTTAAATTTTTAACTCCTATTGTTCTTGCAAGGGCGTATTTATAATCTTTCGGGCTTTTTGAAAGTTCTATTAAAAATTCATCATTTGTATTGCATAAAGATTTTTCTTCGCTTGATTTTTCGTCAAAAATCCTTGTAACTTTTGCCTTAAAGCATTCATCAGGCGTAATTATTTCAATCTCATCATTTAATAAAAATTTATTTTTAGTAAGGACTTTGAACATATTATCCTTTTTATCAAGGAAAACGCACAAGCAGTCAGCCCCTGCCAGCCCCTTTGAAATATCATAGCTGTAACCCTCGCTATCGGGTTTATGCAAATAAAAGCCTGTTGTATAGCCGCGGTTGCCTATTTTTATAATCTCGTTATAATTTTCTTCTTTGTTGATTTTTCCTTTTGTAAGGTAATCATCTATTGCTTTTCTGTAGGCTTTAGCAACGGCAGAAACATAATAAAGACTTTTTGTTCTGCCTTCTATTTTAAATGAATCTATACCCAAATCAATTAATTCAGGCAGATAGTTAATAAGGGCTAAGTCCTTTGGGCTTAGGATGTGAGTACCCTGCCCGTTTTCTTCTATGTCAAAATATTCCCCCTCTCTTGTTTCCTCAACAAGTTTATAACTCCACCTGCAAGATTGAGAACAGTTACCGTGGTTGGCTTTGCGTTCTCCTTTTGTCATATAATCGCTTATTAAACAGCGCCCTGAAAATGATACACATTGAGCTCCGTGGACAAATACTTCATATTCAATATCAGGGACATTCTTTTTAATTTCGGCTATTTGCTCAAGTGATAAATCTCTTGATAAAACTACCCTTTGCGCACCGAGGTCGCGCCAAAATTTAACGGCTTCAGAGTTTAAGATATTAGTTTGAGTGCTTACGTGCAAAGGTATTTTAGGCATATATTTTTTTATTATGTTATATACACCGAAGTCTGAAAACAATATAGCGTCAGGGCTTGCGTCTTTAATACGCTCGGCGCACTCAATCATAGATTTTATATCGTTATCATAAGCAAAAATATTTAATGTTAAATAAACTTTTTTACCAAAAGAATGAGCCAAGTCAATACAGTCTTTTAAGTTGTCAATTGTTATAAGCTCACCTTTTCGCATAGCTCTAAGGCTGAAATCAACCATCCCCAAATAAACGGCATCTGCGCCGTAGTGAATGGCATAATCCAGTTTTTCTCTGCTCCCTGCGGGCAGGAGAAGTTCAGGTCTTTTTGTGTTTAATTCCATACCATTATTTTACTACAAACTTTTTTCATCCGATTTATTTAGCGTAAACCCTTTTGTAAAGGCATTTTTAATGTAATAATTTTTATCGGCGGAAGGAAGATAATATTTTTCTTTCAATTTATCATTTATTAGATACAAAATATACCATTGTGTTCCGTAAACTGCTTTATAATTATTCGGAATATAGTCATTTATAACAGCACTAACGGGAATTAATATATAATCGGGTTTATATGGCTCTGATAGTATCTCTTCCCAATCGTTTTGCGCATTATAAAACTTATCAAGAAGTTCTTTTTCTTTATTAAAATAAACTTCTTCATAACGCCCATCCATATATATTAAGTTATTCGGGAACAATTTATAAGCTATATAGCTTCCTAAATCCAAAGGAGCAAGCACTCTGCCTTTTAAATCATTGATTTTTAAGAACTCAACCTCTTTTACGGGTTGTTCATGTAAATAATACAAATCAGGTTTAATCATAAAAAATACTATTAATGAACCGGCAAAAAATAAAGGCATAAGTCCATAAGGAAGTATATTTTCTGTTATTCTTACACAGTCTTGCGTTTTTTGTTTTTTTGCAGGTTCTTTTATATGCCCGTAAATAAAATTAAAGTAATTATTGTGTCCGGCGCAAATATCTTTATACAAAAATATAATTGAAGTTATTATAAAAAACGGTGTGTTTTTTATGTATTTATAAGAAAAGTAAGCGCAAACAAAAAGCAGAATATACTTTGTAAAATCATTTTTATAATCTTTAATGTTAAAAATCAGAACAATAAAAAATATTGAATACAATATTTTAAACCAAGTAAATAAACCGCTTTGACTTAAAAACGGGCTTATCCATTCGGTTATATTGGGTCGCGGCATAGTTGACGCCATAAAAATAAATTTAACGTAGTCAATGCCGTATGGATTAATAAACATTACCGCAAAGCACACAAAAAGAGTAAATATATATTTTTTAAAAGGTTTTTTATTAAGCGCCTCGCCTAATGAATATATTGCTAATATTCCGAGCCCAGCAACGCAGCCGCCATGGGCGTTTGCCCAAATTAACATTAAAACTGGCAATATAAATAAAAGTTTATTTTCTCCTTTATTCCTGACTCTCTCAAGTATGTATATAAATATTGAAAAAAATAAGAACGTGAAGAAATGACATCTTAATGCAGAACTAAATAACGTCGGCAGAGATACTAAAGAATAACTAAATAAAAATACATCAAGAAGTTTTACACCTTTATCAATTTCAAGTTTTGCGGTTTTGAATGTAAAATAAAAGATTAAAAATACTATAAGTATCCTTGCCGAAAATATTCCCCAATATCCGAAATGATTTAAAATAAAAGAAAATAAAACACTCGCACCCCACTCATGGTCAAGCCAAACGTGAGTGGGAGTGTAAGAAAATACATCTGTTTTTAATATGTGTCCTAACTGCCAAAAAGCGTCACCCTGTAATATCCTTGCCCAAAAGTCAGGGTCAATGTTATTAGACATAAATGCCCATATTGTTATCATTAATAAAACATATATATAAAAACATATATTATATTTTAATTCTTTATTCATATGTATATGTTATTAATTTATACTTCACGGAGTCAATAAATTAAGTTTTGTAAAGCATTCAAAGTCAATAATAACAAGGATTTTTCTTTTTCCCAAAAAATAATTAAATAAAAAACTAAAGTTTTAAAAAATAATGCCGATAAGATTATTGTCAAGGGCGAAAGCCCCATAAAACCTCCCTCCCCAAAGTCTAGTAGCCGCCTTAATAGGACGGCTTTTTTTTGCATAATTATTTATTTTTACACTATAATAAAAATATTATCGAGTTAGGAATTAACATGGAAGCCGAAAATAAAAATAAATTCGGAAGTCTTACACAAAAACAAAAAGATTTCCAAAGTGTAGATAGTTCACTAAATATATTGTTTAAAAACTACAAAAATAAATCAAGAAAATTTAATATTCAAAAAAGCGACAGCGAAATTGCTATGGCTAATTTGAGAAAATTAACTGTAATACTGCAAACAAAAAGACTAAGAGAAAAGACAAAAAGTTACTGTAAGAGTTTTAATTTATAATTAATCTATTTTTGAAACAGGTACAGTTACTTTAGCAGGTTTTAGGAAATTAAAAAATTTCTTGCCTCCTCCATTTTTAAAATTAATATTTTCTGATTCATCCTCATCTTTTTTTGTCGGATTTTGAAGTTCTACTGCAAATTTAACCAATCTCGGATTCATAAAAATTCCCCACCTTTAAACTAACCTAATATATATAAGTATTTTTTTTAAAAAAAATTGCGCGAAGCAAAATTTATGTTAATATATTTTTATGTTTGCAGTTAATTTAATAAAAAATAAACAATGTCCGCTGGATATTCCGGAACATATTGAAGTAAAACATGGAGATATGGTTATAATCCTGACAGAAAAAGGTGAAGAAGTTGTACAGGCTTATAAAGTACCGCCACAAGTAGAGAGCATATTAATCAGAAAAAAAGTTCCATCTGTGCCTCTGCTAAGAGTAATGACGGATGAAGACAAAAAATCTTATGAAGAATTGAAAATCATTGAAGAACAAGGATATAAAAATTGTCTTGAATTAATAAAACAACATAATCTGCAAATGAATTTAATCCAATGCAAATACACTTTTGACAGGCGCAAAGTAACTTTTTATTACACGGCTCCGGAAAGAGTTGATTTTAGAGAACTGCTTAAGGATTTAACAAAAGTATTTAAAAGGGTCCGTATAGATTTAAAACATATAGGGGTTAGAGATGAAACGTCACTGTGCTGCGGAAACGGATTATGCGGACGCCCGTTTTGCTGCTGCACATTTAAACGCCAGTTTGATTCAATAAATATAAAACTGGCTCACGACCAGAGTATGCCCATAACACCAAGCAAAATTTCGGGAACCTGCGGTAGATTGTTGTGCTGTTTAAATTATGAATACAAAAATTACATAGAAACAGCAAAAGAAATGGTTCCGATTGGCTCGGGCGTTATGACCTCAGAAGGTGTAGGAAGAGTTTGCGGGCTTAATATTCTTACAAATAATGTATCGGTTAAATTAGCCGACGGAAAAATAAAAGAATTTCCGTCTATTGAAGTGGAAATGATAGATACCGACGTAAATATAGAAATAGATGTTAACAGTGCAGGTTATAAATATGCTTCAATGCAGCAAGCAAGTGAAGAGAATATAGATATAAAACAATATGAGGATGATAGAAACAGTTCTACCGAGAACATTTAAACGGGAATTCAATTATAAATTCCGTAAATCCGTCTTTACTTTTAACCGAAATATCACCGCCATGAGCCAATACTATTTGCCTTGAAAGATAAAGCCCTAATCCTGTGCCTGATTTTTTAAACTTTGACTGTCCAGTGTAATACTTATGAAAAATCAAATCCAAATCTTCTTCAGAAATACCGCAGCCTTTATTTTTTACCGAAATTTTTACGTTTTGTTCATCTTTAACAGTCGATATATGAATTTTTGAATTATTACAGCTAAATGATATGGCGTTTTGCAAAATGTTTTTAATTACTCTTTTCATTTGAAAAGCGTCAAATATTAACGATTTAAAATCAGTATTCCCAAAATCACTTATAATATCAATATTAGAATTGGAAGCAATCGGCTGCATTTCTTTAATTATAGAGCTTAAGAAATCTTTTAAATTATTTTCGGCAAAATTAAGTTTTAATTTGTCTTGCTCTAATTTATATACCTCAAGCATATTATCAATCAGCTCTTTTAATTCCAGATTGGAAGATTTCATAAGATTAAGAACTTCAAACTGCTTTTCATTCAATGCCCCAAAACGCTCCTCCAATAAATAATTTAAGGAATTTAACTCGGCAATAACAGGCACTTTCATATCATGAGTTAATGTTGCGGCAAATTCTTCTTTAACTGTCCTCAATTGTTTTTCACGGCTCAATATTTCTTCTAAAGACAGATTTTTTTTAGCAAGAGTCGATTGATATTCTTTTATCATCATTTCACGGTCATAAATAGTTTCAATTAACCTGTTTATTGAATTTTCAAGTAATTTATCATTTAACTCGGAAATTCTGACATTAATATCACCATATCTTAACCTTTTAACGGCAAGTAAAATCTTAGAAAAATCAGAACAAGACTTTTTGTATTTTTTATATAAACTGATGAAAAAGCAAAGTCCTGTTATTAATATAACCGTTAATATAAATAATATAATATATAAAATCATAAAAAAAATTATAACATAAAAGACGGGGATAAAAATTCCCCGTCTTTCAGATAATATAAGTTTAATTATTTAACCATTTGCTCCATAACTTCCTGTGCAAAATTATCTTGTCTTTTTTCAAGACCTTCACCTAAAGTCCAGCGAACAAATGCTTTAATTTCCAATTTACCTGCAATATGTTGTTCAACAGTTTGGTCGGGATTTTTAACAAACGGTTGCTCAAGTAAGCATTTTTGAGCCATAAGTTTATTAACCCTGCCCTCAACAATTTTAGCTCTAATATTTTCGGGTTTTTTAGCTAAATCTTCTTTTCCCATTTCAATTCTTGTTTCTTCGTCAATAACCTCTTGCGGGATTTGATTTCTTGAAACAAATTCGGGAGCAGAAGAAGCTATATGAAGTGCTATATCTTTTAAAAGTGTTTCATCTTGAGCCGAAGCGGAAATTAAAACACCGATTTTACCGTTGTGAACATAAGTTGCAAGATTTCCGTTTAATATTTCAAATCTTCTAATGCTTATTTTTTCACCGATTGTAGCGATTTTATCTTTAACGGCATCTTCAATTTTCATATTGCATACAGAACAAAAAGAAGAATTTAAAGCATCCATATCTTTAGGTTGTGTTAAAACAATATGTTTAGCTAAACCGTTAACAAATGTTTTAAAATCATCATTTTTAGCAACGAAATCCGTTTCGCAGTTAACTTCAACAATAGCACCTACGCCATTTTCAATATATGTAGCAACTAAACCCTCAGCAGCAATACGGTTTTGTTTCTTTTCAGCAGAAGCAATACCTTTTTGTCTTAAGAATTCCATTGCTTTTTCAATATCACCATCGCATTGTTCAAGAGCCTTTTTAGAGTCCATAAAGCCTGCGCCTGTTTTTTCTCTAAGGTCTTTCACCATTGCAGCCGTTATTTCCATAATTTATATCCTTTCAATATTATTCTTCAACAGAAGCTGTTTCTTGAGCTTGAACTTCAGTTTCAGCTTCAGCCTTAACTTCTTCTTCAACACCTGCGTCTTCGGCTTTTACTGACTGTATTTTTGACATCTGGTTAGCTTTGTTTTCTCTTAATTGTTTTCCCTCTAAAACAGCATCAGCCAATTTAGAACAAACTAATTTTATTGCTCTTATTGCGTCATCGTTTCCGGGAATGATGTAATCAATACCTTCAGGATCTGCGTTTGTATCTGCAAGACATACAACAGGTATATTTAATTTGTTAGCTTCCGCTATGGCAATAGCTTCTTTTGTCTGGTCAATAATTACCAACAAATCAGGCATACCTCTCATTTCTTTGATTCCGCCTAATGTTTTTGTTAATTTAGATAATTTTCTCATCATTTGAGCTATTTCTTTTTTCGGTAATTTTTCCATTTGACCTGAATTAGAAAACTCTTCAATTTCTCTTAACTTATTAACCCTGCCTCTTATGGTTTCAAAGTTAGTAAGCATACCGCCCAACCATCTTCTGTTAACATAATAAGCGCCTGCTCTTGTAGCTTCTTCAGCAACAACGTCAACAGCCTGTTTTTTTGTTCCGACAAAAACAACATTTTTGCCTCTTGCAGCACAATCCCTAACTGCAGCATAAGCCTCATCAAGTTTTTCGGATGTTTTTCTTAAATCTAATACATAAATTCCGTTTCTTGCTCCGTAAATATACGGTTTCATTTTAGGGTTCCATCTTTGAGTCTGGTGACCAAAGTGAACACCTGCGTCCAATAATTCAATCATTGATGCTACCGGCATCTTTTTCTCCTTTTTTCTTCTTGTACCTCGTGAATTGCTTTCCCATCTTAACAAAGACTAAGTCATTACTTACTTGTAATCTAACCTATCGGATTCACAACTCATTAATATCGTAATATAAACAAAATAAAAGTAAAACAACAATTATTTATCAGTTTGTTAATTTTTGTAAATTCGAATTCTTATTAAAGCAATTTAAAATTTTTTTTACATTTAAACATATACAAGTTAGTATAGATGTAATTTAAAAGGAGTATAGTATGGATAGCAAAAAATTATTAGTCGGACAAAGTGTGGGTTTAGCTGCAGGAGCAGGTTTAGGTGCAGCAGTAGGTATTACAAAAAGCAAAAAAATCTTGGCTCCATTTAAAGGTATTTATTTAAAAGGCAGCGATCAGTTCTACAAAAATCAATCCGATTACGTAGCAAAAGCTATAAAAGAAGGCAAAAATAATGGAATTATCAAAAATTTTGCATCATATAAAGCTATTAAAGAAAAAGCAGTTGAAGCATATGAAGGACTTGCCAAAGCTCTTCCAAATGCACTAAAAAAAGCAAATTTAACAAAAATAAAATGGGTTGCAGGTTTAGGTGCAGCAGGTTTGGCTATAGGTACATTAGCAACTCTTCTGATTAACAAAGTTAAAGCAGGTAAGGCTGAGAAAGCGCAATAGTTTATTAAATATATAATAAAAAAACTCTCAAAAAAGAGAGTTTTTTTATTGTTTACATAATTTAAAAAATCAATTTTTCAACTTTTTTTGAATTATAATTTAAACCATAAATCAATGTTAAGGTTAGGAGATTATAATGAAAAAATTCTTTAAGATATTGGGTATAACAATTATCAGCATTGTTGTTCTTTTATATTTGGCGTTTTTATTTGTTTTGCCAAGAGCTGTCGATTTAAACAAATTTAAACCTGATTTACAACAAATCGTAAAAGAACAAACAAATTTAACTCTTGACTTTGACAATCCAAAAATAACGACAACCCCTCTTTTATCGGCAGGGATTATGGCAGACAATATAAAAATCAAGCTGCCTGACGGCTCTGAAGTAATAGGCGCAGACGGTTTTAAAATTAGACTTGCACTCCCAAGTTTATTGCTGTTAACCGTTAAAGTTCCCACCGCGGAATTATATAATCCGGTTATTAACATTGACATTGTTGACGGAAAAGCATTTAAAGCTGTTCAAGCATACGAAGAAATCTTAAATAAGAATGAAGAAAATATTGAACAAGCGGTTGAAACAAAACAAAATCCCGAATTTGACGCTTCAATAATAAAAGTAATTGTTCCTGCCGTTAAAATTACTAACTACAAAGCATTAATTAATGACTTAAAAACAGGCGACAATTTAAAACTTCAAGGCGATGAACTTGTTTTCGGCTACAATAACGGAAAAAGCATTTCTTTAAAAACTAATGCCGAACTATTCTTAAATGAAGCTAAAAATATAACCGCTAACGTGGATATAAATACATTTATACCGCAACAAAGCAAACTGGATGAAGAGGATGACAAAGTTCAACGCACGGAAATTCCGTTTATAAACCCTGTTGCTATGTATAAGGCTTATGACTTAAAGACAAACATAGAGTCTAAAATAAAAATCAGACAAAAAAATAACATTATTGTATCAAAAGGATTTTTAAACATTGATAACTTCACATTAAAACTTGCGGGAATGCAGCTTCCCGAAAGCAAACTGCACATAAAAACCCGCGGCACCAAGGCTGATATTGATACAGACTTATTTATTACAAAAGACGAAAAACTTTCAATTTTAGGACTTATAAAGTATTCAAATAAGCCCGCATTGGATTTGCAAATCAAATCAAATCAAATTCATACTGATAACGTAATAAATTTAATTAGAGCAACGCTTGATTCATTGCATATAAAACATGAACTTGCACCGATTAAGGGAGAGGGCTATTTTATAGCTGATACAAATATTAAAACAAATTTTAAAAAATTAACCTCTAACGGAACAATAACAATAAAAGACTGCGTTGTAAAAAATACGGCAAAAAATCTTCAACTTGCAAAAATAAATTCAATAATATCACTTGATAACAGTATGCTTAAATTTATCGATACAAGCGTAGAAATAGCTAAAACATTATTTAAAATTGACGGTACAATTGATGATAAATCAGTTGCGGATATAAGTGTATTTATGGAAAAAATGCCTTTAGCTACTGTATTTACAATGTTCTTACCGCAGGAAATAAATAATACTTATACCGTTAACTCGGGTAATATAAACTTAAATGCCAAAATTCAAGGAGAATTAAAAAAAGCAGCAGCAACACTAAATTTATCTTTAAGTAATTTATCTCTGACTGATAAAGTCAACAAAATAAATTATATGAATAATTTATTGAATGCTGATTTTACAAGCAATTTTGAAAAATTTACGGGTACAATAAAAAATAGTGATTTTAAAATGTTTATGAACGGAGCCTCCGTTAATTGCGATAATTTTGTGTTAACAATAGGCGAAAAAGACATAACAATTGATCCTGCTAAAATAAGTATAAACAATTCAACAATTGTAAACTTTTCGGGATTAATAAAAAATTACATGAATAAACCCGACTTTAATTTTGATGCAAAAGGCGATTTAATTACAAGTGACTTAAAGAAATTATTAGGTAAAGATTTAGAGAAATTCATCAATTCAAAAGGAAAACTTCCGTTTTACTTAAATGTTATCGGTGATGAAAAGAAACAAACAATAACAGCAGCACTTGAAGCAAACAAAGATAACTATATAACCCCGATAGACATAAAAAATGTTCAAAATAAAAATACAATACTTCAAGCAGTTATAGACTTAAAAGGGGACAGATTAAAAATAAAAGATACAGGATTTTTTATAAAATCTGTTACTCAAGACACTAAAGACACTGAAAAGACCATAACATCTTTAGAAGATGTAGTTAGTGTTGACGGAACAATAACAAAATTAAATACTTCAAATCCAAATATAAACTTAATAAAAATAAAAATGCCCTCTGAATTAAACGGAGTAATATACGCATTTCCTCAATCAAAATTAAAAGCAAAAGGACAGATGTTTGTATTCGGTGATTTGTCATCTCCGAGAATTAGAGGTGAATTTAATATATGGGAAGCAGCTATCCCCGAATTAATGCTGACAATGGAAAAAGCAGCGGCAAAATTTGAGGGTAAGGACTTAGATATAAATATAAAAAATCTCTTAGCAAACGGTTCCGATTATAATGTAATTATAAACGCGGATTTAACGCCGTCTAAATATTTTACAATAAGAACTTTAAACTTAATATCAAATTTAACCGATGCGGATAAATTAATGAAAGTATCTGATGCGGCAATGAAATATTTAACACCGGCTTCATCAGGAGCTTCAAATTCATCAAATACTCAAACCGCAGATATCCCGGTTATAATTCGTGACGGAAGTATAGATATAAAAACAATAAAGACAGGTAACATAGTTTTAAACGATACTACGGGTAAAATATCATTATTAAATAATGTATTTTACGTAAACAACCTGCTAACCTCCGGATTTAAAGGAAAAATCAAAGGTGATGTATCAATGAATTTAGTTTCAAGCGAAATAAAAGCAAAACTAAACGGAACGGGATTGGATGTGGAAAAAACCTTATTTGATGCCGCAAATATGAAAGATACATTGACGGGAACAATGGATTTTTCAACAAATATATCACTTAAAGGTGCAACTTATGAAGAACAAATGAAATCATTAAAAGGTTATGTTGATTTTGCAATGAAAAACGGGCAATTAGGACCTTTCGGAAAATTGGAAAATCTTATTATGGCTGAAAATATAAGAGAAAATGATTTCTTTAAATCAACAATAGGAAGCGTTTTAAATTCATTATTATCGTTTGATACAAGCCACTATAATTTATTAAAAGGTCATATAACTTTCAATAACGGAATTACTCAAATTAATCCTATTGACTCATCAGGTGACATAATGGCAACATATATCTTCGGTAATTTTGATTTATTAAAAAATAAGATAGATATAAAATTAAGAGGTAGATTAGGTTCGCAAGTATCAGATTCATTAGGACCTGTCGCAATGTTAAATCCGATAAACCTAATGAAAGCAACTCCGGGTATGAGCCTTGTTATGAGTAAATTATTCTTCTTATTTACCGAAGTTGTAACTGAAAGTGAATTGAATCAAATTCCTTCACTAGGTAAAGAAATATCAGATACAAATGCAACGAAATTCCAGGTAGTTGTAAGAGGAGATGTAGCAAAACCATTGACATTGATTAAATCATTCAAATGGCTTGTATTACAATCAGATATGGAAAAAGCAGAAAATTATTTAAAGAGTATTCCTGCTGATACCGTAATACCGCCTGAATTACAAGAGTTATCGGGAATGAGTAAAGAAGAAATCAAAACAAAAGCTAAAGAAACCGCAAAAAATAAACTAAAAGAAGCAGCTTCAGAGGCTTTAACGGATGAAACAAAAGCGGCAATTGAAGAAAATAAAGAAAATGTAAGTAAATTAAAATCTTTATTTAAAAACAAAGACAAAGCTAAAGAAGTATTGAAAGAAAAAGCGAAAGAAGCAGCGCAAGAAAAATTGAAAGAACTTAGCGAGCAGCCCATAGAAAATCAATAATCAATTTACTTTACTAATTTTAAAAAATGTTATATTATCAAAATCAAGAAAGGTTGAGATAATATGACATTTTTAGAATTATGGATGATATATTTGATTTTAGCATTAGTTGCAATCACATTTGAAATTTTTGTCCCGACAATGTTTTGCATAAATTTTGCTATTGCAGGAATAATAACTGCAATAATTTCACTATGGTGGGGAAATTTTTCACAATTACTTATAGTTTTTGCAATTTTGTCAACATTATCCATATTATTTATTAAACCACTGCTTGTAAAAGCATTAAAGCTCAAAACAAATGCCGACTTTGAAGCACAGTACATCGGTAAAATAGTAAAAAGTATAGAGCCTATCAATACATCATCAGGTGCTGTAACATTATATGATGAACGCTGGGAAGCAAGACTTAATGAGGGCAATGAAGAAATACCCGCTGATTGTGATGTAAAGATTATAAGAAATGACAGTTTAATATTGTACGTAGAAAAAATATAAGGAGGAATTATGGGAATTTTCGGACTGATACTTTTAGTTGCCGTAATATTATATATTATGAAAGGAATGATAATAGTACAGCAGCAGGAAGCAGTAATAATACAAAGATTTGGACAATATTCAAAAACATTAACGGCAGGTTTGCATTGGATAGTTCCTATTGTTGAATCACCTCGCCAAATGCTTAAAATTGTTAAACAAAAAACATTAGACGGAAGAACATACTCAACATTAAGTAATTCATCAAGAATAGATTTAAGAGAAACAGTATATGATTTTCCCCGTCAAAACGTAATTACGAAAGATAACGTAACAATAAGTATTAACGCTCTTTTATACTTTCAAATAGTAGACGCAAGAAAAGCAATATATTCTATAGAAAACTTGCCTGAAGCTATTGAAAAATTAACACAAACAAACTTAAGAAACCTTGTAGGTCAATTAGCGTTAGATGAAACTCTCGTTTCACGTGACATTATTAATGATAAATTAAGAGAAATTCTTGATAAAGCAACTGATAAATGGGGCGTAAAAGTAAACAGGGTTGAGCTTCAAGATATCGTACCGCCCGCATCAATTCAGCAGGCAATGGAAAAAGAAAAGAAAGCCGAACAGGACAGACGTGCAACAATCTTAGAAGCAGAGGGTATAAAGAAATCCGCAATATTAACGGCAGAGGGTGAAAAAATGGCAGCCATCAATAAAGCAGAGGGTGAAAAGCAAGCTGAAATATTAAAAGCTGAAGGTATAGCTCAAGCCCGCATTATTGAAGCAGACGCTGAAAAAGAAGCAATCTCAAGAATAATAGGTGCTTTAGCTGATAAAGGCAAACCCGATCAATACTTAATTGCAATGAAATACTTGGAAACAATGCAGGATATTACAAGAGGGGCTAACAATAAAGTTGTTTATATGCCTTACGAAGCAACCGGTATTTTGAGCTCTGTTGACGGTATTAAACAAATGTTTGACAAAAAGATATAAAAAATATCTATATATAAAAAAAGGAGATGACATATTAATCATCTCCTTTTTTTTAATATATATTTACTTTAAATTCAGAATGTTTCTTTAATCGTTCTTTAATTTCATCAAAGGTTAAAAATCCGCATTGCGCACCGAAATTTTCAACGACTGAAGCAGCTGCAACGGAAGCATATTTTAAAGATTTTTCAACATCCCAATCCGTTTTAACAAGTGAAGCCGTAAAAGCAGAAGCAAATGCATCACCCGCGCCAAGAGTGGAAACTACTTTTGCGGGGAATTCACTGCATTGATAGAATTTATCTGAATCATAAGCATAAACTCCGTGTTTTCCGTCAGTTATTATTGTAATTCTGCCCTTGCCAAAATTGAGTTCTTTCAGCATTTTTATAATATCGGGGTGGATAGGTTTTTCTGAGAATTTTTCTTTTTTAGTATCGGGGCGGACTTGTATTTCCGTCAGCATAGAGGCTTCATCTTTATTTAGTATAATAACCTCCGCAGTTTTAAGAGTTTTAATTAAATTCTTTTTTCCCTGCTTAATACTGCTTGTTCCAAGATTAATGGCAAGATTAACACCGTGTTCTTCGGCGAAATCTGCCACTTTATCAAGAACTTTTGTGGAATCGCCGTTCAAAGGTGCAAGATACAACCATTTTGACTGTTTTATAGCATTAAAATTAATATCATCTTTGTCTAATTTAGCATTTGCACCTCTATGAGCAAGAACTGTTCTGTCACCTTGAAAACTGGTCAATATTATTGAAAAACCTGTTTTATGCTCTCTGCTTCTAATTACATTTGATGCATCAACGCCAAAGTGTTCAAGCGATTTCATTATTTTTCCGCTTTGTATTTCATCACCGATTTTAATAATCGTTGATGTTTTAAACCCTAAAGTAGCAAAATTAGCTGCAGTATTAACTGCTCCGCCCCCTGTTTGCAAATCAAATTTATCTATTTCTATTTTAGCACCGTAAGGATATGACATAAAATCTTTTTTTGCTCCCAAAGAGCTGACGGAAACTATACTGGCTGCATCTGTTTCAATAAAAGCATCAACCGTTGCACTTCCCATTGTTATAAAATCATACATAATTTAATTCCTTTTCCTAATATTATATTAATTTGCACGCGGATGAGCAAGCTCATAAGAATGTTTTAAGCGTTCCGCAGAAACATGAGTATAGATTTGAGTATTACTTATGCTGCTATGACCTAAAAGCTCCTGAACGACTCTTAAATCCGCACCTTTTTCCAGCATTTTTGTTGCAAAACTGTGCCTAAACACATGCGGGGTAACATGTTTAGGCAGTTCAATATTATTCATAACATCATTGATTGCTATTCTTACGCTTTGAGGCTGAAGCCTGTATCCTGTTTTATTTATGAATACAGGAGAGTTAACAGACAATTCACAGCCCTTTGCAATTAATCCCCTTACCGTTTTTATATATGTTTCCAAGAATTTTTTTGCTCTTTCGGATACAAGCACAATCCTTTCTTTTGCGCCCTTACCAAAAACTTTTATTTCGTTTTCCTCTAAGTTTAAATTGTCAAAATTCAAATTACTGAGTTCTGATATACGCATTCCCGTCGCATATAAAAGCTCCAGTATAGCTCTGTTTCTGTATCCTGCAGGAGTATCTATTTTAACATTATTCATAACCTGTTCTATCTCTGCCTCGGTTAAAAATTCGGGCAGGGTTTTACCTCTTTTTGGCGCATGCACTCCCATTGCAGGATTTGCCTCCACTATTCTTTCCCTGTATAAAAAGCGGTAAAATGTCCTTAGTGAAGCTATTTTTCTTGCAGTTGTTGTCTTTGAATAATTAAACTGCTGAATATATAAAAGGTACTCTCTTATTACGTTATAAGTTACTTCTTTTATATCTCTTTCATTAAGCCAGATTAAAAAACTCAAAATGTCAGAGCTGTATGCCCTAACCGTATATTTTGAAAAATTTTTTTCAACTTCAATATACAGCTTAAATTCTTGTAAATACTTTTTAGATAACTCGTTCATTTGCTAAAATTTTAAAAAAATTTTAAAAAAAAATCAAATTATTTCATATTTTTAAGCATATATTAAGAAACATTAAGCCTGTTGAAATCATGTAAAAAACCATGGTTACATGGGTTTTGGGATTATTGAATACTTAAATTTTTGAATACTAAACAAATTGTTGTGTTCTTTAAATTCTTTTAATATAATAATTTCAGTGCTTCTATTTAAAATAATTTGATAAAGGAGAGATTTTTAAACCCACATGGAAAAAATCGCTGAAAATTACAGGAGAATAAAAGCACAAATCGCACCTTATAAACCTGAAATAATAGCAGTAACCAAATATTTTGATGAAACACAGATTATAAAGTATTACAATCTCGGAATGCGGGATTTCGGAGAGAACAGAGTAAAAGAAGCTGTTGATAAAATAAACAGACTGCCTGCCGAAATAAAGGCAAACAGCAGATTTCACTTAATCGGACACCTGCAAACCAACAAGGTTAAGTATGCTGTTGGAAATTTCGAATTAATACATTCGGTTGACTCGTTGAAACTGGCAAAAGCAATTTCAGACGAAGCGCAAAAAATGGGATTAATTCAAAAAATTCTTTTGCAAGTTAACAATGCAGGCGAAATCCAAAAATCCGGATATTCCGTTTCACAGCTAAAATCCGAGTTTAAAGACTTAAATAATCTGCCGTCAATAAAAATATGCGGACTGATGAATATGGCTCCTGTTGATGCTGATGAAAAAAAACTCCATCAATTATTTGGAAATATCAAACAAATATACGATGAATTACAATCTGAATTCGGAGTAGAATTAAAACAGATATCAATGGGGATGTCGAGAGATTACAAAATCGCACTTGAAGAAGGTGCAACAATGATAAGACTAGGAAGAATACTATTTGAATAATACTTAGGAGGAAGAAAAATTGGCAGTTGCAGACAAATTTAAAGGAATCATCGATTTTCTAACATCGGGATTCGACGGAAGAGAAGACAGTATTTACGGTGAAATGATGGAAGAAACGGAAGAGTATCCGACTCAAGGAAACTACGCACTCAATCCGTCATACACCCAGCAAGAGGAAAAAACTCAAAATCCGAAAGTAGTTAATCATCCAAACTACCGTGGATATGAAGTTATGGTTTGTGAACCTCGTTCTTATGAAGATTCAATTTCTATTGTTAAACATTTAAAAGACAGAAAAACTATTGTTTTAAATTTACATTTATTAGATAAAGAACAGGCTTTAAGAATTGTTGATTTCTTATGCGGTGCTACACACGCACTATCGGGAAGCCAGCAAAAAATAGGTGATTCTGTATTTATCTTCACTCCTATTAATGTTGCACTGTCAGCAGAATCACAAAAAAGCAAATTGATAAGAGATGCTTTATGGAACCAACCTGAAGCATAAGGTTTTGGGGAAAGTAATTTAAAAGAGGAACATAATGTTCCTCTTTTTTTTATATTAAATCTCTGCATTTAACGTCAGTAAAACGAGTTTTTTTATCATTTTTTATCTTTATCTTATCAATAATAACAGAACGTTTTTTCCGATACAGCATATCAACAAATGCTTCCAAGCGTGTCACAAAGCCTGCTTCACCTGTTTGTTCATCTATTGAAAGATGCAATACCGGTTTGGAATTTTTACTTGCAAATCGTGAAATACGTTCCAGCATTAAAGAATCAGGGCCACAGCCAAACGCATTAATGGTAATAATACCGTCAATATTTCTATTTTGTATATAATGAGCTGCCGCGCCTGTTATTTCATATTCATTTGCCCAGTATAGACGGCTGTTTATAGAATTTAACCCTTCCTCCATTTGTTCGCGGGTTAAATTGTGCGCAGTTAATACTTTAACATCCAGTTTTTCCAGCTTGTCAAATATTTTCATGCTCACACGCTCATCATAAAGGTTATAACCGTGTCCGATTAATGCAATAGAAACGGGATAAGTTTTTACATCTTCCGCTATTTTAACCTTATCTTCAATTGCGGATTTTAATGCTTCTTTATAAGAAACCCCGCTTCTTCTCATTACATAAAAATTATTATAAACTTTCCAAGCTGTTTTTGAGGCTTTTTTTATTCGCTCAAAATCAGTTATTCCGAAGTATAATGCAATTTCTTTTAAAAATTCATATAATCCGCCGTTTTTTTCAGACTTATCTAAAGTTGCATCTATCAGCGTAAACTGACGTTTAACAACATTTCTGATTAAATCGGGCAGTCCTCTTATTTTTGAACAGTTATATATTTTAGGGGCAATTGATTGTATGGACGGAACAAGTATTTTATCAATTCCTTTATCAAGCAAATTTAATATATGCCCTACGTAAACTTTAACAGGCAGGCATGTTTCCGGTACTACGAGCTTAGAGCCCAAGTTCATTGTTTGTTTTGTAGTATAATCCGATAATACAATTTCTATCCCCAAGTCCGAGAAAAAACCCCACCAGAACGGGAAAAAGTCATAATACGATAAAGCTCTTGGTACTCCAACCTGCATAATATCCCTTTTTATTATTAATGCTCCATAGGATTATAACACAAAACAATTTATTTTTTGCTTTTAATTAACAAGTTTTGTATCGGAAATTTTTTAGTAAATTTTACAAATTTTTTCTTATCATTTATTTGTGAAATATATATACCTAAAAAGACCAAAATACACGCTGCAAATTGTTTAATATTAATTGTTTCACCGAGGAAAAACCAGCCGAATACAACTGCAGCAACAGGTAGTACAAATAAAAACGGTGAAAATTTACTTGCAGATAGAGTGCAAATTGCAAAGTTATACAACGCATAAGCAACTACGGTAAGTATACCTAAGTATAATACCAGAAATAAACTTGTATTTACGGTTATATGGAATGAACCGTGAGTAAATAAGTTAAGCAGAAAAAAGAAAACAGCTCCGCCTATTACAGAAATACCCGCAAGAAAGAAAGGCGGATACCTGTCCATTAAGTATTTCGTTGTAATAACGCAAGTATCGGTTAATATAATAGCGATTAGTTCCAAAAAGTTGCCCAATAGAGGGTTTGGTGCAAGTTCCGAAGTATCTGAGGAAACACTGAGCAGTATAGAGCCTAATATGGATACAAATAATCCCAAATAAACTATTTTAACAAACTTTTCTTTTAATATAATACGAGCAGCAATAACTAAAATAACTGGTTCTAAAGAACTGACTATACCTGCCTGCCCCGAGGTTGTATATTTTAATGCGGTTGTTTCAAAAATAAAATACAAACACGGCTCGCATAACATCATAAGCAATATAAGTTTTATATCTTTAGGTTCAATTTTTATATGCTTATATACCGTGGTAAGAAATGGCAGAAAAAGTAATGCCGAAATAAACATCCGAAATGCCATTAATTGCGGTGTGGAATAATAATTCAAGCAGATTTTCGTTGCGGTAAGCGTTGTTCCGTATAAAAGTACTGCAATTAATATTGAAATATAGGCAAAAATTTCATTTTGGTTTTTATATTTCGACAAAAAATCTTTCATTTCATAAAAATCCCTCAATTCCAATAAAGCAATAGTAAAATTTTTCTATAAAAGTATTGAAAAATCAAACAAAATAAATGATTTATTAACAAAAATATATTAAATTTTTTTATGAAATTTTAAGAAATATTTTGATTTTTTTATATTTTGTAATATAATGTAAACAAAGGTAATATTTTATTTTTAAGGGGTCTGAAAAATGACAGAAAGTAATGAAGTGCAAACAGAGCAAGATGCTCATCAAAAAATTTTAGTGGCTGATGATGAAGCAAGTATCAGAAGAATTTTAGAAGCACGTTTAAGTATGATTGGTTATGAAATAATTACCGCATCAGACGGTGAAGAGGCTATTGCGGCATTTAATAAACATAATCCCGATTTAATTGTATTAGATGTTATGATGCCTAAAATTGACGGTTATGGAGTAACCAGAGAAATAAGAAGAACATCTGATGTTCCTATTATTATACTTACTGCGCTCGGAGATGTTTCAGAAAGGATAACAGGACTTGAACTTGGTGCTGATGACTATGTAATTAAACCATTCAGTCCGAAAGAACTTGAAGCCAGAGTTAAAGCTGTTTTAAGAAGAACAGGTACTAAAGAAGTTAGTGCGCCTGCAAGTAAAATAGCTAAAAATGTTATTACAACGGGTAATATCAGAATTGATACCGCAAGAAGACAGGTATTCAGAAAAAATGAACGTATAAGACTTACGGGCATGGAATTTAGTTTGCTTGAACTGCTTGTTAATAATTCAGGGCAAGCATATTCAAGAAATGAAATATTGCAGCATGTATGGTCTTATCCGCCGGATCACAGAATTGATACGAGAGTTGTTGATGTTCATATATCAAGACTGCGTTCTAAATTGGAAACTGACCCTGCAAATCCCGAATTAATCCTTACAGCACGCGGTATCGGATATATGTTTCAAAGAATTGCATAAAAAAATAAAAAAGACCTCTTAAATTAAGAGGTCTTTTTATATTGTTTTTTATATATTTTTCATTAATTCACTTATATCAATTTCAAGTATTTTGGAAATATCATAAACTAAAAATACGGAAGGTGTCTGTATACCTCTTTCTATTAAACTGATTGTACTTTCGCACACATTTACTTTTTCTGCAAGCTCTGCTTGTGTAAGGTTTTTTCTGTATCTTTCCGCTTTTAAATTTCTTGCAAATATTTTGTTTCTTTCATCTTTCATAAAAGAAATTATACTTGCTTGACAAATTTTTCTTAAGAAACTAAACTACTATTAAATAGTAGTAATCTACTACTAGCTGGTATTATATTATAAAATTCTACACGGGAGAAATTTCCATATGAGAAAGAGCGCATTTACACTCGCAGAAATTTTGATTACACTTGTAATTATAGGTGTAATAGCCGCAATGTGCGTTCCTGTTATATTTACAAACTATCAGGAGCAGGAAAGAGCTGCAAAAGTCAAGAAAGCATATTCAACAATATCAAGAGCTTTCAATTTATTAAAAGTTTCAGGGGCTGAATATCTGTTAGAGGATACAACATTAACAAATAATCCTGAATCCTTGTTTGATTTTTTTGAACATTATATTAAACCTAATCTTATTACAATCAAAATATGCAAAGAAACAAAAGGATGCTGGAGTAACGACGATACAAAATTTTTAAACGGGAAAAAAATAGATTTTGAAGTCAGCAGACCAGGTATAGGAATAGGTTGGGATATTGTTTCATGCATATTAAATGACGGAACATTTGTAACATTCAATATGTATAATCAGGGAGATACAAAAATATATGCCAAAATTAACTATGACGGAGCTGCTTTAAGAATAGCTTTTGATATAAACGGAGCAAAAAAACCAAATACAATAGGCAAAGATATATTTTATATGCATTACATTCCGGGCAGGGGCGTTGTTCCTTCGTATATAGATGCTGCAGAAGAAATTGAAAAAGATTGTACAAAAACCGGAAAGGGGTTAAGCTGCACAATTAAATATTTGAAATAATAATTTATTGCATTAAATATTTATCGTAATTTTCTTCCAAGTCCTTTTGCAAACGGTTCATTTCCGCTTCTATTGTTTTACACCATTCTTGACTTTCTTCTCTTGTAAGCTCCTCAGGTATATGAATAGGATCGCCGTATAGAGCCACTGTTTTACATGGACCAATCGGTACCTTAAATTTATCCCAGGTATCCAGTTCAAAAAATAATTTTGATCTGGAGTGCCAGGCAACAGGCACAATCGGCACCCCTGATATTTTTGCAATATTAATAATACCGTCTTTAACTTTACCTCTCGGACCTCTCGGACCATCCACCATTATCCCGACAGAATTACCCTCTTTAAGTTTTTCAATTAATTCCAAAGAAGCAGCAACCCCTCTGCGTTTAGTTGAACCTCTAACCGATTTTATATTCAAGCATTCTGCTGCTTTTGCAATAATTTCACCGTCATTTGATGCACTAATTAAAGCATAAAATGACGATTTATCTTTCACTCCGTATACCAAACACTGGTGGCAATGCCACATTGAAAAAATAAACTGCTCTTTCGGATAATTTATGCTTTTAATTTTCAATAAATGTTGTTCTGTTAAAAAGAACATCTTTAATAGTTTTGTTAGTATCCACAGTTGAAATCTTTCTTTCAAAGGTCTTTTCTGTTCTGCCACACAACATCTCCCAAATAAATAGAGTATATCATATATTGATATACTCTATTATACATTAAAAACAATAAATTTATCTATTGTATATTTTCTTTTACTTCCGCAGCAACATTTTTTGAGTCAAGTTTAATGCTTGGTCCCATTGTTGTTGTTAAGTAAACTGATTTTAAATAAATACCTTTAGAAGAAGAAGGTTTTGCTCTTAAAACCGCATCAGCTAATGTGATGTAGTTTTTCATCAAATCTTCTTGTGAAAATTGAATTTTACCGATAGGTACGTGAATCATACCTTGTTTATCAGCTCTGAATTCAACTTTACCTGCTTTAGCATCTTTAACAGCTTTAGCAATTTCTAAAGTAACGGTACCTGTTTTAGGGTTAGGCATTAAGCCTTTAGGTCCTAAAACTCTACCTAATTTACCGAGCATACCCATACAATCGGGTGTAGCAATTAAGGTATCAAATTCAAACCAGCCGCCTGCAATTTTATCGATAACTTCTTCAGCACCTGCTTCATCAGCTCCTGCTTCTTTAGCTTCAGTAGCTTTAGCACCTTTTGCAATAACGCATACTCTGACGGTTTTACCAAGTCCTGCAGGTAATACTGTGGTTGAACGTATTTGCTGGTCTGCGTGTTTAACATCAATACCTAAAGACATGTGGCATTCAACAGTTTCATTAAATTTGCATGTTTCCTTAGATACTTCCTGTAATTTTTGAATAGCCTCAACAGCTGAGCAAGGTTGATTAAACCCCTCCATCATTTCAGCTATTTTCTTTTGTTTTTTAGTTAATTTTGACATTTCTTTCTCCTTTTGTGGTCATAACGCAATTTTGCTTCCACTATTTGTAACCAATCTATTCCGCAACGGTAACGCCCATTGCTCTGCAAGAACCTTTAATCATCTCAACTGCAGCATCTAATGTTGTTGCATTTAAGTCTTCCATTTTAGTTTTTGCAATTTCTTCAAGTTGTGCGCGTGTTATTTGTCCGACTTTTGTTTTGTTGGGAGCTGCGCTTCCTTTTGCAAGATTGATTGCTTTTTTAATTAATACTGCTGCCGGCGGTGATTTTGTAATGAATGAGAATGATCTGTCCTCATAAACATCAATTACAACAGGAATAATATATCCTGCTTGAGATTCTGTTTTAGCGTTAAATTGCTTACAGAACTCCATAATGTTAACACCATGCTGACCTAAAGCAGGCCCGACAGGCGGTGACGGGTTTGCTTTACCCGCTTGAATTTGTAGTTTAATTTTTCCTACAACTTTCTTAGCCATTTTATTTTCTCCTTTCGTGGTAATGGCGGAATTTTACTTCCTTCCACAATCATATTTTCTGTATTTGCTTATACTCAAGTTCGACAGGCGTTTCACGTCCGAATATCGATACCATTGCTCTTAATTTTGATTTGTCGGGGTATACTTCCGTTATATCCCCGATAAATTCAGAGAACGGACCAGATATAATTCTGACTTTATCACCTGCTTTAACATCAAGTTCAACTTTTGTAACCTGATTTTGTGTTTTATGTATAATCTTTTTAATTTCGCTATCCTTAGCGGGGATTGGCTTTTTAGCCGAACCTACAAATTTTGTAACGCCCGCAGTGTGTCTTACAACATACCATGAGTCGTCATCCATTATCATTTCAACAAGAACGTAGCCCGGAAAGATTTTTTCTTCTCTATCTGTTTTCTTTCCGTCTTTCATTTTTGTGACTGTTTTTTGAGGAACTTCTATTCTAAAGATTTTATCAGCCATATTCATATATTCGATACGTTTTTCAAGGTTAACTTTAACCTTGTTTTCGTGTCCCGAATACGTATGAACGATATACCATCTTTTCTTTGGAGCTTTAGCATCTTCAACGGCTGATTTAAATTCGGTTTCTTTTTCGTTCAAAACTTCTTCTTTTTTAGAAGCAGGTTTTTCTTCGGAAACGATACCGTCCTGACCAAGTTCCATATCTGCTAAATGTTCAACTATTTCTTGTTTTTCTTTTGCCATTATTAAATAATTCCTATCTTATCTCACTCGTCTATGCTTTTAAATTTAAAGCTCTAATAATTCCTTGAAACAGAATATCTGCTCCATACGTATATATTGTAAATGCAATAACTATTGCAAGTACGATAAGAGTTTGCGCAACTACCTGTTTTCTGTCGGGCCAGGTAATTTTGCCCCATTCTGATTTTACGCCTTTAAAGTATAGTACGAATTTTTCCATTTTTACCTTTTTATAATCCGCGCCCTGAAGGACTCGAACCCTCGACATCCGGTTTTGGAGACCGACGTTCTACCAACTGAACTAAGGACGCTTTTTATATTTCCTTATTTCGTTTCTTTATGTAATACGTGTTTTTGGCAGAACGGACAATATTTATTTAATTCCATTCTTTCTTTTGAGTTCTTCTTGTTTTTTACTGTTGTGTAGTTTCTTCTTTTGCATTCTTCACAAGCAAGAACTACCATTCTGTCGTTTTTTCCTTTGATTCCCATTGTGCTTTCTTCCTTATTATATTATTTCTCTATACAATAGAAAATTATAGAATATAGCTTTTTTCCATATATTCTACTTCTTTTGTGTTAAATCACAGTTAATATCATATCTTAAACATATTTTTTTTCAAACA
>CANPWQ010000017.1 GCA_947584965.1 Candidatus Gastranaerophilales bacterium
TAGAGTTTTTAGGTATTATAACACGATAAGCATGTTGTCTTTAAATTTATAAATTAATATAATACTTCTATGAAAAAGTTTGTTATTATATCCATTTCAATATTTTTATTATTATCCGCTTTTACTATGGGATATTTTGTTAAAAAACACATTGATGATAAAAAAATTTTTTATTTAACTAATGAAAAATTTAACTTGAAGATTGTTAATAATGATTTAATAAGTAAAATTAAGAAATTAGAACATAGCTTAAGTAAAAATAACAGCCAAAAAGAAGATTATAATTTAGAAGAATATAAACACCCTATTGATATAGAACTTGAAAAATGCGTGGAGTCAACTCATCCGTACCTTTATTCAGACTGTGCAAAAGAAAATGAAAAAGCGTGGGATAAAGAAGTTCAAAAACAATTAAAAAATTTAAAAGATATTATGAATAAAGATGAATATACTGTTATTATCAATTCTCAAAACGATTGGAATAAATCTTTTAATAGCAGTAAAATAGCAATTAACAAGTTTATTTCTGAATGTGACGGAACTGTTAACCAAACCTTAGGTTTTTCTTCTATAGCTAATTTAAAAAAGCAAAGAGCTTTATTGTTAGAACAAATATATTATAGTTATACCAATGAAAAGGAAATAACTACTTATTAATTTTTATTTCCTTTAACTGATTCATATCTTTTTAATATTTTTTCTAATCTATCTATTCTATTATACCAACCTTTTTCAAATTCTTTTTGATCAGGATGTTTTTCTACGGTATTTTTGTTGTATTCACGTCTTAGTTCAAGAAATTTATTTAAATTTCCATTTGATTTATTTAAAAATTCCTTTGTTCGTCCTACTCCATGTAATACGGCTGTATCAAAAATTATTAAGGATTTTATCGGATCATTCTCCTTATCTAAACCCGATTTCAACCAATAATCATTATAATATATTTGTATAGTTTCTTCTTTTGACAAGTTTTTTACATCTTTATGAGGTAATTTATGCCTTCTACAGTAATCATTGTATGTTGATTGAGTTACCCCCATGTTAGTTGGTCCACCTTTATCTTTAGAATTGTTAGAATATTTGCCTTCAGAACCAAAAACTTTTTCTAAGGCTGTAAAAAAATTTCTGTCATTTTCTGTTTGTATTGTATTTTTTAAATTGTTATAATTTAAATTTTTTGAATTAATATCCGCGGCACCGCCTGTTACATAACCTATATCTTTTTTATTTATTTTTATTCGTTCAATATTCGGTTCTTCTTTGATTATTTCTTTTTTATCTTTCATTGTCGGATATAGTATATCTTCACGTTTTTTTTCTTTTTGTTGATTTATAATATGTTCAGCTAATATTTCTGCCCATTCTCCATTATTATGTTTTTTAGAATTAGTTAAATTTTCATTGTCTTCTTTATTAATATCAATCTTTTTTATCTTTCATTGTAGGGAACAGAATATCTGCTCTCCTTTGCATTTTATCTTCATGTTCATCCCAAAACATTTTTCCTCCTTAACTTATTAAATTACACTATATTATTAATATAAACCTATTTTATTATGTCTACAAGATATATCGTATAAAAATATAGTTTATAATATTATCTAATATTCCCGAAACCATGACAAACACTAAGTTACAGAAAAATGTTAATAATTGTTAAATCCTTTTAATTCCAAATATCGGGAGTTGCAAGAGTAAGTGCCGTTATATTATTGTAACCGTTAGTCTTTAACAGTTTTATTATTTCTTCAAGGGTTATTCCTGTTGAAGTTATATCATCTATTATCAACAAAGGAGTTGATTTATCGGGTGCATTTTCATTGTTTAATTCAAACGCATTTTTTATATTTTTAATTCTTTCACTTTTATGTAATTTGTATTGCTTTTGAGTATCTTTTGTTCTTATTATAAAATTTTTATTAACCTTAAACCCCGACAAAACAGAAAATTCATCGGCGGTTAAATCCATGTGATTATATTTGCGCTCTTTTTTCCTTAATTTATGGATAGGAACGGGCAGAATAAGGAAATCCTGCGCTAAATCCAGCTGATTAAAATAATCAAACATAATTTGCGCTTGAGCCTGCGCTAAATATTTTTTATTATAATATTTAAAATCTTTAACAAGTCTTTTTATAATATCGTCATAAATTGTGCAGGCATATACATTTACATCTTCTAATTTTCGAAAAACTCCCTTGGGCATAAATCGGATTTTTTTATAACATTTATTGCAGATAATTTTATCATCCTTTGTTGAACGGCAAAAATAGCAACGGCGGATATATATTAAGTTTAGTAGTTTTTCCAAAATCTTTATCATATAATCAAATTATATTAGATAATCGGGAATAATAAAATGGATTTACATATATTAATAAGTGCAGTAATAATGATACTTTTAATAAGTTTATTGATATTAGTGCATGAAGCAGGACATTTTCTTGCAGCGAAATTAGTTGGTGTCAGGGTAGATAAATTCGGTTTTGGGCTTCCTATCGGGCCTACTTTGTTTTCAAAAAAGGTAGGTGAAACGGAAATATTAATCCATGCGTTTTTGCTGGGCGGTTATGTATCTTTTCCCGATGATGAACAGGATTGCGACCTGCCTATGGATTCACCCTTAAGATTTTCCAATAAAAAAGTAGGGCAAAGAGCCTTGGTTATTTCTGCGGGTGTTATATGTAATGTTATTCTTGCTTATATTTTAATATTTTTTACGGGATTAATATGGAAACATCTGCCCGAAAATACTTTTACGGTTCGATTTGAAAAATTTACTCCGTCTGCTGTTGAATCAATAAAAACTTCAGGCATTCAAAAAGGGGATATTATTTATTCAATTAATGGCTTAAAAGTTAATTATCCCATTGCGTTAAATAAATTTTTCAATTATTCAAAAGAGTTTGACGGGTTTATTAATCCTCAAACGGCAGAAAAAAAACTTGATGAATTAATTAAATTAAATCCTCAATATAATGCAGATGATATTGTAAAATCGGGAAGTACAATAAAATTACCCGTATTCACTGATGAAGAACCTATTAATTTAACATTAGATAATATTTTAGGAATAGGGAAATATAAAACCGGTGAAATTGCACTTTCTGACTCGCAAAAAGAACTTCGCAATAAAATCAATTATAACGGCAGTTATAAATTAGAGGCTGATACTCCTTTAAGTGATATAGCAAAAGCAATATCCGATACAAAAAAACCGATTTCAATCGTAATATTAAGAAATAATGAACAAATAAATTTAAGCCCTGTATATTCATCACGCGAGGGCATACTGGGTATTGAGCAATCATACAGTGAAAATTATACTAAGACTGATAATCTTATATCGGTAATAAAAGGAACAAATAAATATATAAATTACAATATGGGATTTATGGTTTATACTTTGGGAAAATTATTTACGGGCAATATTCCGATGAGTGAAATGAACGGAATTATTGCAATAGCCAAAATAGGTACAGAGCTTATTGCATATAAAGGTTTATTTGATGGAATACTGTTAACCGCAATAATATCTTTAAACCTTGCATTAATAAACATACTACCTATACCAGCATTAGACGGCGGACATTTATTGTTTTTAATAATAGAAAAAGTAACAGGCAGACCTGTCAGCAAAAAGTTTGTAGAAGTTTTAAGTAATTTCTTTTTCTATTTATTGATAGTCTTAATGGTGTTTATTGTATATAATGATATACACGGGTGGATTATAGGAAAATTCTAAAATGGCAGGTCATTTATATATAATATCGGGGTGTTCGGGTGTAGGAAAAGGAACTTTATTAAAAAAGTTTCTTGAACGTAATCCGCAGATAATATTATCAGTATCAGCAACAACACGTCAGCCCCGTATAGGCGAAATAAACGGAGTAAATTATTTTTTTGTAAGTGAAGAAGAATTTGAAGCGTCGGTTAAAAATGATGAATTTCTTGAATGGGCGCGTTTTAGCGGTAATTATTACGGGACGAAAAAAAGTTTTGTTGAAAAGACCCTGGCAAAAGGTATTGATTTAATACTTGAAATAGATGTTCAGGGTGCAAAGCAGGTAAAGGAAAAAATGCAAGAAGCCGTCAGCATATTTATTATGCCGCCCTCAATAGAGATTTTGGAAGAACGGCTTAGAGGCAGACATACAGAGGATGAAGAAACAATAAAAAAACGCTTAAGTGAAGCTCAAAGAGAAATAAACGCAGGTGAATTATTTGATTATAAAATAGTTAATGATAATCTTGATGAAGCACTTAACCGTCTGCAGGAAGTATTTGATAAGAAAAAAGGCTTATAATGTTAACGGGTAAAAAAATTTTATTGGGAATAACGGGAGCTATCGCAGCATATAAAATATGCGAGCTTATAAGGTTATTTAAAAAAAACGGAGCGCAAGTGCAGGTTGTAGTTACTCCAAACGCTTTGAATTTTGTTACAAAAACTACACTTGAAACATTGAGTCAAAACCCGTTATATGTTGAACAATTTGAAATAAAAGATTATAAACCCGAACACATCGCATTATGTGATGACAGTGATATTTTTGTCATTGCGCCAATAAGCGCTAATACAATAGCAAAACTTACCCATGGGATTTGCGATAATCTTTTAACTTCAATATATTGCGCGTATAAAAAACCTGTAATTATTGCACCTTGCATGAATACGGGCATGTGGGAAAATCCTGCCGTGCAAAAGAATATAGAAACTCTTAAATCGCGCGAAGTAAAAATAGTAGAACCCGAAACGGGTTATCTTGCCTGTGGAACGGAGGGGAAAGGCAGATTAGCGGATATTAATAAAATATTTGAAACTGCAAAACAAATTTTATTGCCCGAGCAAATACTAAAAGGTAAGAGAGTTATCGTAACAGCAGGCGGAACAAAAGAAGATATTGATATTGCAAGATATATAGGCAACAACAGCTCGGGAAAAATGGGTATAGCTCTTGCAGACAGCGCAAATTCTCTCGGGGCTGATGTTGTTTTAATTTCAACGGTTGAAGCAAAAAGAAACTATCGGGTTATAAATGTTAAAAGTGCGGATGAAATGTATAATGCCGTAAAATCAGAATTTGTAAATGCTGATATACTGGCAATGGCAGCGGCCGTCAGCGATTATAGAGTAAAAAATAAAATTGGCGGAAAAATAAAAAAAACAGGCGCAAGTTTAACTTTGGAACTTGTTGAAAATCCCGATATTTTGCGTGAAATGTGCGCAATAAAGGAATCCAATCAAACTGTTATAGGATTTTGCGCCGAAAGCGAAAATTTAATTGAAAATGCAAAAGAAAAAATTAAAAATAAAGGCTGCGACTACATTTGCGCTAATGATGTATCTCAAAAAGATATAGGCTTCTCGTCAAATTATAATGAATTGTATATAATAAATAAAGAAAATAAAATTTATCATATTGATAAAACAGATAAAAATAAAGCAGCATACGAGATTTGGAAATATATTTATGGAAAACATTAATAAAATAATAAAAAAAATAGAAGAATTTGCCCCGTTATCCACATGCCAGAAATGGGATAACTCTGGTTGGCAGATAAATTTAGGGATAGAAGATATAAATAAAGTGCTTTTAGCGCTTGATGTAACACCTGCGACGGTGGATGAAGCAATAAAAAATAAATGCGAGTTGATTTTATCTCATCATCCCGTGTTTTTTACGGGCATAAAGTCAATAGAAGCTCCGTTTATAATAAAAGCAATAAAAAATAATATACAAATATATTCGGCTCATACAAATTTAGATATAGCGCAAGGCGGAGTAAGCGAATATTTAGCGGAAAAGTGCGGATATAAAGACTTAGATACGGCTTTTGAATTTATAAAATATAAGCAGTTTGATAAAGAGAAAAACTTTTCAAAATTAATATCTACACTGAAAACAGTATTCAGCCTGCCTAGCGTGAGAGTAGTTAACAGCCACCGTAAAACATACCGTTCGATAGCTTTTTGTTCGGGCAGCGGTGCTGAATTTATACAGGATTTGGAAAAAATCGGAATAGATGTATTTATAACGGGTGATTTAAAACATCATCAGGCATTAAGCGCCAATAATATGACAATAATTGATTTAGGGCATTTTCACAGCGAACGTTTTGTTGTTGAAATATTCCAAAATATTTTAAAACATGAGGACATAGAAGTTATTGCTGCGAATGAAAAACCGGCATGGGAGTTAATATAATGAAAAAAATTTTATTTATTTTATTTGGTTTATTGTTATTGCAAACTCAATGCTTTGCAAAGGATTGCGTAGAATTTAATTTTCCTAACGACGGGTGGCATAAAGTTGCAAGTCCTGACGGAGTGGAATCTAAAAAAAGCTATGTGCCATATAATCAAACCGCTGAAAATTATACTGAAATGCTTGTATTTACTGAACGAGTGCTGAAAAATAAAGATATTGCCCCCATGACAATATTGCATAAACAGCTTGGAAAGGATAGAACAAATTATCCCGATATCGAGCCTCAGTATATAAGACAAGATTTTAATGAAGCAATGGTTACATGGTGCAGTCAAATGAAAAATACTTGTACTGTTGAAAGAGCATTTCAAGGAAAAGAGGGCGTAATTTTAGTGATTTACATAAATAAAATGCCGCATTATTCACAGAATATGTTTGCTCAGTGGTCAAATATAATCGGCAGTGTGAAATTATATGAAAAAGCGGAAACACCGCTTCCTAAAAATGTTATAGAATTATAATTATGCAGATAACAGGCGGAGTCTACAATTCAAGAAAAATAAAAACTGCCGATTACGATAATATTAAACCGACATTATCAAAAACACGGCAGGGAATATTCAATACGCTTGCTTCAATGTTTGATTTTAAGGGTAAAGTTTTTTATGACTTATTTGCAGGAAGCGGAATAATGGGATTAGAGGCGATTTCGCGCGGGTTTGAGGTTGTGTGTTTTGAAAAAGATAAAAAAACGGCTCTTGCTTTGCAGGAAAGTTATAAAAGTCTTAATTTAAAAGCCAATTTATATTTTGGCGACGCTGTAAAAAATATTGTTAAATTAGGCTCAAATAAAGCTGATGTAATATTTATTGACCCGCCTTACGAGTCTGATTTATATGAAAAAGCGCTTGAAGTAATATTAAATAATAATATATTAAATCCGCAGGGGATAATAATTTTAGAACATCCTGCGGATAAAATAATAAGTCATGAAAAATTTAATTTAATTAAAACAAAAATATACGGTAATAAACAAATTACGTATTTAAGTTTAATCTAAAGGAATAACAAGTTTTTGCCCGATAGAAAGTTTATGAGCGCTTGCTAAATTATTTGCCTGCTTGATTTTCTCAACTTTATTAGGGTCATATTTGCCGTAGAACCGATAAACAATACTGCTCATAGAATCACCGCTTTTAACGGTATAAGTTTCAACGGCAGGAATTTGTGCTTCATTTTTAACCGTATTTGCGGCAGGAATTACCGTAACTTGCTGATTAATTTGAGGAAGCGTATCTTTTCTTGAAATTTTCTTTTCATATTTAGGCTGACCTAAAACAGACGGCTCATTGCTTGTTGTAATATTTGAACTGATACTTAATATTCCATTCATTATAAACATACATAATGCACCTGTTATAAATCCCGTTAACAAATATATTCCGGGGGATTTTTCTTCTTTAGGGTTAATCTTAAAATTTTGCCATAACAGGTCGAGTTCTTTTTGTTTACCTTGTCTTTTGTATGCTTTTGGAGCATTATCTTCTTGGTTAAATTCTTTTTGGTTTTTTATTTCAGATAAAAAAGCAATTTTTTCGTCAGAAATGTTTGACCTGTAAATCGATGAATTTCTCATTTATAAAACCCAATCCTTTCCCTCTACAATGCCATGATAGTCTAAGTATAAATTTAAAGTCAAGCAGTTACGCACTTTTATTACAAAAAAGACTAATGTTTTTTACATTAGTCTTTTTGATATACTTTTAATTTAATTTTATTAAGCGGCAATCCCTTTAATTTCTTTAATTAAATAATTAGCAATCCATTCAAAATCGCTGTTGGTTTTTGCAGCTTTTTTAAGGTAGTCAATAGAAGATTCACCGATTCTGATAAGAACCATGGCAACAACACCTCTTGTTCTGCCTTTAACGACTTGCAGCGAATTTACAAGAGAAGGTACGGCATCTTTGCCCATATCTACAAGTTCGTTTTCAATTTCATTTTTTATATTATTATCTGCATTTTCTAACTTTGTTAAATATTCATCAATCGGTAATAAAACTGTGTTCATTAAAATGTCCCTTCTGAATGTTATTTATAACTTCCGATTTTATTATAAAGCAAAAAATTCAAATTCCCGTTTTTTTAATATATTCTTTATATCAAGGCTGAAACCCATTAATAATAACTGTTTTTATTTGATTTGTAATCGGAATTTTTATTATCATTTTCAAAAAATAGCCCGAAAATATAGTAAGTATATTATACGTTGGTCTATTTTATTGTCATTAAAATAAATTTAAACTGAATATATCCCGAGGATAATTTGGGATATGGAAGTGTGTAAATAAGTCATTACGGGGTATAGAAAAATGCTGGTAGAAAAGTACATTAACGGATTAAATCAGAGAAGCCAAATAGAATTTAAAAATATATCAAAAGATATAATTCCGTGGCTTGAGCAGACTGCGTTAGAGAATAACTGCCTTATTGATAAAAAAGAGTGGAAAAGTAAATATAACAGTTATGTAATATATGATTACGAACCGTTTTGTTCCGACGGATTTGAAATAAATATTACCGTGTCGTCGCATGACATTAACTATTTGTATTTTTTAAAATTTCTGTATGATAATAAGTTAGATACAATAGAATATTTAAATAATTGTATAGGTGAATAAATCTGCTCTGCGTCAGTGCGCGCAAGGCAGTTAAGCGAAAAGAAAGGCAATAATATGGAAGAAAACAACTACACAAATGAAGAAAAACATGAACAATGTGCTAAAAATGCTTGGAGAATGTGTCTTTGTGCATTGCTCGGAGGATTTTTAGGCGGACTGTTAGCGTTTTATATGGTGTTTGACCAAATCATGGAGCGTAAATACAGAGTTCATGAATTCCCACCGATGAAAATGGAGAGAAAATTGCTTCATGATATGGACAGAATGTATAAACAAGATATGGACGCATTTGATAACGCTTTTAGGCGTATGGATATGCCTAAAATGCCCAAAATGCCGAAAATTAAAGATCGTAATCTTGCCATGCCGTTATTTATGATGGATAGTGTTAAGGTTAAATCCGAAATTGACGATAATAATTTTGTTGTTGAAGTGGGATTAAAACCTTTCCAAAATGATGAAAATAAAGTTAATTACACTGTTAAAGGCAGAAAACTCACTGTCTTTGGCAATTCTGAAGTTAAAGATAAAAATTATGAAAATAATATATCTTTTTCGCAGGATTTTATTTTGCCTGAAAATGCCGATACTGCAAATATTTCCAAAGTTAAAGACGGTAATGAATTAAAAATTATTGTTCCGTTAAAATCATAATTTAGGATACAATTCACCAATCATATAAAGGCTGCCCGTTACTATTTTAAGGCAGTCTTTTTGCATTAAATTATCAAGCATTGAGGGATTAAATTTATATAAATTCTTTAAATGACTTGCTGATAGTTTAAATTCATCAAAACTTAATCTGTCTTTATGATTAAATTCATAAAAATACACTTCATCTTCATCATTAAATAAAATATGTGAAACCTTTTTATAATCTTTAGTTTTCAGTGAGGAATAAATGAAAATTCTTTTTTGATTTTTAAAATAAAAATCAAGACTTTTTTTAAGCTCAAATGCGCCGTCAGGGTTATGGGCGCCATCTATAAGTAAATTTTTATCCTTTTTATATTCAAGCCTTGCGCTCCATTTTAATGTTTTAAGCCCCTCTATTACAGCATTTTCGGTTATTCCGTTTATATGTTTTACTGCTTCCATACAAAGTGCAAGATTTTTATTTTGATATAACCCTAAAAGAGGGAAAGTATATTTATTTTCATTAATTATGGCATAATTATTCCCGTTTTCAAATGCGGTTTCAATATCTTTATCAACCGTTATTAATTTTGAATGCTTTTCCTGTGCGGTTTTTTTAATGACTTCATAACCGTTATTATTTTTTGACACAATTACAATTGAGTTTTCTTTTATTATTCCCGCTTTTTCGGCTGCAATTTGTTCAATTGTGTTACCTAACCTGTCGGTATGGTCAAATGATATTGATGTAATTATGCTTAAAATCGGGCTTTTTATTACGTTTGTTGCGTCAAATCTTCCGCCCAAGCCTGTTTCTATTACCGCATAATCAATATTATTATCGGCGAAATACTTAAAAGCTGAGGCAGTCAGAATTTCAAACTCGGTTAAATCAATGTTATTTTCTTCCGCCACATTGCATATTTTACTTATATATCCGCTAAAATCTTCTTTTGATATTTCATTTCCGTTAATTCTAATTCGTTCCGTATAATTAACAAGGTGCGGACTTGTGTAAAGCCCTGTTTTATAACCGCAGTGTTTTAATATATTGGCGATAATTGCGCAAACAGAGCCTTTTCCGTTAGTTCCCGCTATATGAATTATTTTAAATTTATCCTGAGGATTGCCTAAAAGTTTTGTTACGGCTTCTATTCGTTCAAGGCTTAAATTTATTTGAAATTTTCCTTGTGATGTTAGTAATTTTATTGCTTGTTCGTAGTTCATTGCATTATGCTTTTTAATTGTTTTACAATTTCGTCTGCGGGGTTGGTTTTTGTTAATTTACTTATATTATCCCGCATTGTGTTTAGGGTTTGTTTATCGGTTATAATTTGAGAAATCATATTTAAAAGATTATTTTCATTACAATCGGCATCTTCAAGATAAAGCGAGACGCCTTTATTTGTCATTTCTCTTGCATTCTTTCTTTGGTGATCTTGCGCTGCATAAGGATAAGGAACAAGTATAGAGGGCAGATTACATTGTAAAATCTCGGTCAAACTAACGGAGCCTGCTCTTGCAATTACTACATCGCTTGCTTTTAAAGAATATACCATTTCATCAAAGTAAGGTGCTACAAGAATATTTTTATTTTCTTTGTATTCGGGGTATATTGAGTTAAGCTCTGCGCAAACCTCATCAAAATTCTTTTTGCCTGTCTGCAAGATAACATAAGCGTTTAAGGTTTCACTTAGCGGTTTTAATATTTTTATCATTGCATTATTAATGGTTTTAGCGCCTTGCGAGCCTCCCATTGCAAAAATAACTGTCTTATTTTGTTCAATATTGAGTTTATTTCTTGCCTGCTCTTTAGTAACCGTAAAAAACGCTTCTCTGACAGGGTTTCCGTTATAAATAATCTTGTTTGATTTTAATATTGTTTTTGAATTTTCAAAAGCAACGGAGACTATTTTAGCATAAGGCGCTGCAATTTTTGAAACTAACCCGGGGACAGAGTCGCAATCATGTATCATATAAGGTTTATTCATCGCTCTTGCTGCTAAAACAATAGGGGCAGATACATATCCGCCTGTTGTAAATATTGCGTCGGGATTATATTTTTTTAAATAACTTTTTGCCGTAAAAAAAGCCGTTATAAGCTGAATTGTCCACTTAAAAAAAGCAGGTGTAAGTTTTCTTGGCATGCCAGTAATATTAACGGGTAAAAATTCAACATCGGGATAGCTTTTTGATATTTCAAATTCCAAATTATTTTTATTCCCGATAAAATAAATTTTCTTTGTATCAATGTCATTTAATAATTTTTCGACAATGGTAAAAGCAGGGTAAATATGCCCGCCCGTACCTCCTCCTGATATGAAATAAACTTTATCTTTGGACATTAGGCAGCCTTCTTATTCTTTTCTTGGATACATTTAATAAAACACCAATCATGCACATTGTAATAAATAAAGATGTACCGCCGTAGCTTATAAAAGGAAGCGGAACACCGGTTGCGGGCAGCATAGAGCTTGAAACGCAAATGTTTATAAATGCTTGAAATGTAATGGAAACGGTAATACCTGCGGCAAGCAGTTTTCCGAAAACATCTTCGCATTTTGCAGATATTAAAATTCCTCGTTGAAGAAATGCAAGAAATAATCCGATAATCAGCATACAGCCCAGAAATCCGAATTCTTCACCAAATACTGCATAAATAAAATCAGTATGACCTTCAGGCAGCCAGCCAAGTTTTTGCCTTGAATTACCGTAGCCCTCACCGAAAAATCCGCCTGCAACAAATGCAACCATTGATTGTATTATGTTGTAACCTGCGCCGTACGGGTCTTGCTCGGGATGCAGCCACGTTTCAACCCTTTGTTTTTGGAATGATTGAAGTGCAAAACTTATCCCAAGTACGCCTGCGCCTATTGCAGAGCCAATTAATTTTAAACTTCCGCCAGCCGCAAAGTACATAAACATTGATGATACAAGCAAAATTATTACCATACTTAAGTTTGGCTGTTTGAATATTAAACCTATCATTATGAATATCGGTATAAAATATTTAAATTGCCTTGAGTCAAATATATTTATATTTCTGGAAAAAGCACTTGCCAAAAGCATTATTACTGATAATTTAGCTGCTTCAGAGGGTTGAAACTGAATAGGACCTAATGTCAGCCACCTTGTAGCACCGTTTACGGTTGTTCCGAACAAATGAACGCAGACGAGCAATCCTACTATTATCCATGCAAAAGGTATTGAGAGCTTGTCCAGTGCTTTATAATTTACCTTGCTTATAGCTGTCATTGCTATAAAACCTAAAATGAACCAGATGAATTGTCTTACAACAAAAAATGTCGAGTGAGTGCCTTGAATTATACATTTAGGCGCTCCCGCGGAAAATATTGCCAAAAATCCTATTATTATCAAAAACAAAACTATAAATGTCAGTGTTGTATCATACCCCGACAGTATTACAGCTGTATTTTGAGTTTGATTAACATTATAGTTTGGATTTGACATAATCTTTAAAGACTTCTCCTCTGTGTTCATAACTGTTAAACATATCATAACTTGCGCAAGCAGGCGACAACAGTACAATTTCGTTATTAAGTGTTAATGAAATATCAATTGCTTCTTCAAGTGAATTTGCGTTTATAATATTATTAAATCCGTTTTTTTCCATATTTTCTTTAAATCTTTGAGCGGCTTCGCCTATTAATATTGCTGTTGAAACGTATTTATTGATATAATCAGTGCAAAATTCGGTTAAATCGGTGTTTTTATCACGTCCGCCCGCGATTAATGTTAAAGATTTGCCTTCAAATGCTTTTATTGCAACAAAAGATGCTTCGGGGTTTGTTGCTTTTGAATCGTTATAAAATTTCTTTCCGTTAACTTCGGCGGTATATTCAATTCTGTGTTCTACGGGTTTAAAAGATTTTATTTGTTCTTTTATGTGTTCGGTAGAAATTCCCGTTAATTTAGCTATGATTATTGCGCACATTGTATTTTGCCAATTGTGTTCACCTACAAGCGGAATTTCGCTTAATTTTATGATTTCTTCTTCTTCCTTGCGTTTAAAATAAATTGAGTTATTTTTTATATAACAGCAGTTTTTATCGAGTTCTTTGGAATAAATAAACTTTTCACCTCCGTAGGATTGAGCAAATTTGTATATTGTTTCATCCGCGCCGTTAAATACCGCATAAGCAGGCTGTTTATAATCTTTAAATAAACTTATTTTAGCTTCAAAATATTTATCAAGTCCGCCGTGCCAGTCGATATGGTCGGGAGTAAATGTTAAAAAACAAGCTATTTGCGGTTTAAAAGTAGGAGCTGTGGCAAGTTGAAATGAGCTTGTTTCACATACAAGGTAGTCGGGATTTTTATCTATTAATGATGTAGGAGGAACTCCGATATTTCCGCATACAGGCGCATTGTATTCGCTTGATAGTATGTGTGATGTTAAATATGTGGTTGTTGTTTTGCCGTTTGTTCCCGTTATGGCAATAAATGGTGAATTTGATTCTAAGTAAGCAAGCTCTACTTCTCCTATTACGGGAATGTTTTTTTCTTTTAATCTTTGAAAAATCTCGCTTTTAGGCGGCACGCCGGGGCTTGTAATCGCTATATAAGAGTCATTTATAAATTCATCGCTGTGTCTGCCTGTTTCTACTTTTATTCCCTCTTTTTCCAATGATTCAATAAGCTCTTTGTCATCACTCGGCTTGAATTCGGTTATATAACAATCTGCTCCGTGCGAGGATAAATATTTTGCCGCAGAAATTCCGCTTTTTGATAACCCTAATATTAATACTTTTTTATCGTTCCATTTTCTTTTCATAATGCCTACCATAAAATTTTAAATAATATAATACCTATTGAACACATTATTAAACTTACAAGTGAAAACACAATTACAATTTTATTTTCACTCCACCCGCAAAGTTCAAAATGATGATGAATAGGGCTCATTTTGAAAACTCTTTTCCCCGTTAATTTAAAACTTGTAACCTGAATTATAACAGACATTGTTTCGCAGAAAAATACAAAGCCTATAAATAAAACCCAGAGTTCAAATTTACCCATAACGGCAAGAACTCCTAAAAGTCCCCCTAGTGCCAGTGAACCCGTATCGCCCATAAATACTTTGGCAGGATATCTGTTAAAATATAAAAATCCTATAACAGCACCTGTTGTTGCGGCAGCTATGATTGCCAAGTCAACTTGCCCTGTCATAGCGCATATTATAGCCACTGCACTCATTGCAACAGCACAGTTTGCTGACGCAAGCCCGTCTAAACCGTCAGTTAAATTAACCGCATTTGATACTCCCGTGATAAAAAATATTGCAAATATCGGATAAAAATAATGTAAATCAATACTGTATTGCCCTACATTTAAATATGTTTGACCGCAAAGTGTCATATATATTGACGGCAAAAGCCCTATTGCTATTTGAAAAAATAACTTGTTGCGCGGAGTTAATCCCGCTTTATTTTCTTTATGCTTAATCTTGCCTAAATCATCTTTAAATCCTGCGAGCATAAAAAATAAGAAAGTCATTAATACTATCATTGCAGATGTTGTAAGACTTTGGTTCATTGTTAATGCTGCAAGAGAAGCCATTATAATGGATATAACAATAAATACACCGCCTGTTGTAGGAGTCCCAGCCTTTTTCGCATGATTTTCGGGCGCGTCCTCAAGAATATACTGGGTATACATTTTTTTCTTTAAAAAATCTATGTAAACTACACCCAGCAAGAGCGTTAATACGAATGATACCAAAAGTGCTACTATTATTAATATATTAAACCCCATTTTTAAGCTCCGTAATAATATCTTCAAATTTCATAAATCTTGACGCCTTAAGCAAAATATTTGAATGCTTGGGCAGATTATTTTGTATAAACTCCGCAAGTTCTTTTTTGTTCTCAAAATGAATGGTTTTAACCTTTTGAGGCTGTATAAATTTTGCAAGTTCTCCTGTTGTTAAAACATAATCACATTCAAAATTATCAATAAATTTGCCTGTTTCACTGTGATATTCTTCTTCATTAAGCCCCAGTTCTCCCATATCGCCTAAAACAAGTGATTTCGGGTTTGGCGTTAGAGTTAAAAATGTTTTTATAGCAGCTTTAACCGATTCGGGGTTAGAGTTATAACTGTCATTTATAATTTTAAATCCGTTAATTTCTTCCGCGTCCCACCGTTTTTCAATCGGAGTAAATTCTTTTAATCCTTTTGCAATAATATTCGGATTTAACCCTGCAAATAATCCGGCTTCTATAACACTTAGAGCATTTTGGATATTATGCTCTCCTGCCACGTTAAGTTTATACTCATTGTTTTTATATTTAAATCGGCATGAGTTTGATGACATTTCAATTATTTCAAGATTTTTGTCATTTAACGAAAAATAAACGGTATTGTGTTTATTATCGTTAATTTGTCTGATTAACGGGTTATCATGTGCAATTAAAATGCCGTCAGATTTAAGATATTTAGCTATTTCAAATTTAGCTTTTGCAATATTTAAAAGAGAACCCAATCTGCCGATGTGAGCGCTTCCCGCATTGACAATAACGCCGATATCGGGCTGGGAATATTTAGATAAGAGTTCAATTTCGCCAAATCCGCGCATTCCCATTTCAATAATTAAATATTTTGTCTGCTCATTAATGGCGGATATTGTTTGACATAAACCGATTTCATTATTGTGATTGAGCAATGATTTAACCGTTTCACCCGCATTTTTAAATACACTATACATCATTTCTTTAACGGTGGTTTTTCCGCTGCTTCCCGTTATTGCAATAGTGAAAGGGTTAATTTTATTTTTATAAAAGTTTGCAAGTTTTAAATATGCTTCTTTTGGGTCGTTAACATATAAAACTATCTGCGCATTATCGGATATTTTATTCTTATCTCGGGTAAAATAACCTTGAGCGCCTGCTTCAACGGCATTATTAATAAAATTTTCGCCGTCAAAACTTTCGCCTTTAAGCGGAATATAAATATCATCCTGTGTAATGGTTCTTGTATCCGATGAAAAAGAGTATAATTGTGCGCTTTCACTGCCTTTTAAAAGTTCAGCACTTGTCGCTTTTATAATCTCACTCAGATTTAATTTCATAAATATCCCCAATCTCATTTTATTTTAACATAAAATCAATTGGGGATATCTTTTTTGAAAAATTTATTCTGCATACCCTGACGGAATTAAAGTGTCAGGTGCTTTTACTTTATCAATGTAATAATAATCGGCAGCTTCTCTTGAGCCTCTTTTGATACGGTCAAGCCTTGCTGTATATTCGCTGTTACTTGTATATGTTTCATAACTGACAGGAACGTCATTAACCTCCATATTCCATTTAGTTCCTACTAATTCAAGCCTGAAATCATTACCTAAAAGATTACGTTGGTAATCACTTTGTTCTTGGTTTTTATTACCGTAATATTTTGGAGTTTGTTCCGGCTTGTTTATTGTAGTTTCTTCATAAATAACAGCTTCATTCGGGAATGATGAACGTGAATAAACAATTCTGTCTTGATTATCATTTACAATGATTTTTGTTGCATAAGTAGGTAAAGCTGAAATTACAGTTAAACAGCAAATAAATAAACATAAATTTTTCATATTATCCTCTCTTACATCCTTTTTAAGACTTTTATCATTTTTATATTTTCCACAATTTAAAAAATTTTAAACCTATTTAAAAAAAAATAAACTTAACAAAAGTTATAAAAATGTAAATTTTAAAATTAAAAAAAACTTTATATACATGTGTAGAAAAGGAAAATAAGTATTATGTTAAATGGAATAGATGCAAATTATGCAGTAAATCAAGCAACAAATCAGGTGTATGCAACGGCACCTCAGACAGCGGCAATAAATGCAGGTGCACAAGCAGCTGAACAACTTCCTGATACCTTTTTAAGCTCAACAAAAAATGCTGCTTCAAGTGCAGCGCTATTTGAGGGGATTCCTTTATTAAATCTTTTAATAAGAAGTAAGAAAGCAACGGGAAAAACCATAAGCCAAGGAATGAAATTAATCGGGAAACATAATGATATTGCTTTGAAAAAACTATTACATGGCGAAGGGAAACTTTCTGAAAGAATATTAGATTTTATTTCCTCCGCAAATAAATCAAAACAAGCATATATGGCAGAAAGAAGTTCAGTAAAAGCGTTAAATTCCTCATTGAAGGCAAGTAAAGAATTAGAACAAATAACACAAAAATTATCACAAGTGGCAGAAGGCGGTGCAGGAAAACTAAAAAAACAGATTTTAGAGTTCTTAGAAAAACATATTAAAGGAAAAGCCTCAAAAGCTGAAGCAAAAGCAGTTGAAATGGCATCAAGAGCCGAAACTGCAAGAATTGCTATAAATACAACACAAACAGTGGGAAAAACGGCAGGAAAACTTGGAAAAGTTCGTAATTTATTAAGTTCGAGCGGTGCAGGCATAATGCTTGTGTTTAGCGGAATTTCAGAATGTATTTCTGAAGTAATTCCAACATTTAAAGAGTTAGGTGTTAAAAAAGGATTTAAACAAATTGGTAAATCAGCGGTAAAAGTATTAGGTGATACTATAGGATTTATCGGAGGTGAACAAGTCGGTGTTGCTCTTGGTACAGCAATAGGAACAGCGATATTTCCGGGAATAGGCAGCGCAGTTGGTGCAGCATGCGGTTTCATTGGAGGTTTCCTCGGCTCTTGGGCAATGGGTAAAGTTACTAAAGCAATTACAGGAAAAACTGAACGTGAAATTGCTAAAGAACAACAAACGCAAGAAGTTCAAAATAATCCTTTTGGTGAAATTGACCAATATCAGTTAAACCCGTATTCGGCATAAATTTTATATAAAAAAGTTTCACGTCCGTTCGATATCGAACGGACTTTTCGTATTTTTAATTTATAAAATAAAATGCGACATGAAGCCGCATAAGTCAAGAAAGGAATGGTTAGACTATTAATTTACTTGTATTATTACACAGAATTGTTTAGTACGCAAATTTATGTATATTTGTTAACATTTTGTAATATTTATTTTTAAATGCTATATTCCATTTATGGAGGAATACTATGGAAAAACGCCTGTATAACTGGCTTCAAAAAAATATTATAAATCAGGAAACATACGAAATCCTGTTAAAAGAAGTTAAAGAAGAAGCGGAAAAAAGAAGAAAAACCGGTTTAACAATTACAATGTATATTATTGGTATAATTCTTCTGGGTTTAGGTATAATCTCTTTTATTGCCGCAAATAATTGGCTGTTAGCGTTTTTAATGAAAAATGATTTTATAAAAATCTTTTTACTTTCATTAATTACTTTTTTATCTTTTTATTTCGGTTATGTATTTGCGTATAAAAAACGAAATTTAGTTGGGCTTGGCAAGGCGCTTATTTGCTTATCTTCAATATTAATAGGTACTGACTATATGTTAATAGCTCAAATATATAATCTTAATGCGCATAATTCTTTTCTTTATTTCCTTTGGAGTATATCCATATTTCCTTTAGCTTATGTTTTTAAAGAAAAATTTATTAATTGTCTTGCTTCATCATTATTTATTATTTCTTTTATATTATATTATTTTGAACTGGCACTTGATACAAAACTTTTATGGACCATATTTATGCCGATTATACTGGGCAGTATTTTTTATTTGGCGGGCAGTTTGAGAGCAGTTACCGAAAAATTTAATGATTTTGCCGTATTTTATAAAATCATTGGACTTAAAGCTGTGTTTATTACTCTGTTAATACTTACTTGCAGTTCTGAAAGTTCATATAATATCAGTTCTTGGCAATATTATATTCCCGTAAGTGCAGTTATGATTTGCTTTATAATAAACGGTATAATAAATAAGAGTAAAGATGATTTATATATAATTGAAGCTGTTTATTTCTTTTTATTATTATCGGGGCTGTTAACGGTTATGTTATTAAATAGCTTAAATCCGACGTTTATAATGATATTTGCCCATATTTTCATAATAATAATGATATATTATGCGCTTAAATACGGTCATAAATTAGAAAATAATAATTTAATAAGTATGACTCACTTATTTTTAGAGATATATTTGTTTGTAATGTTTTGCAGATGGGGTTGGAGCTTTTTTGATAAAACCTTATTCTTTTTATTAAGCGGAATCATTATTATTACAATGGGGATTTTATTTGAAAAGAAGCGTAAGGAACTGACAAATGGAAAATAAAATAGGAAAAACAGCATTATATATAGGAGTTGGCTGGTTAGTTGTTATTATAAGCATGATTTTATATAATGTTTTGCCGATTCTTACGGGAACTGAAGTTTTGCTTGAAATAAAACCTATTGACCCCAGAGATTTATTAAGAGGAGATTATGTTACATTAAAATATGCAGTATCACAAGTTTATATGCGAGATAAGATAGGAAAAGATGTAATTGTAGTTTTAAAAACAGATGAAAATAATGTTGCACAAATTGATTATATTGAAGATTTTTCATCAAATGTTAAAGGGAAACTGTATTTAAGAGGAAAAGTAAGAAAAAACGGAATAAAATACGGAATTGAAAGTTATTTTGTAAAAGAAAAGACAGGTCGTGAAATTGAGCGGAAAATTAATTCAAGTTCTAAATCTTATGCCAGAGTAAAGATAGCGTCAAACGGTAAAGCAAAAGTAACAGGGCTTGAATTAAATAAGGAATTTAATAAATGAAAACAGGAATAATATCACTTGGACTAATAGGCGGTTCTTTGTTTAAATGTTTATCAAGAACGGGAAATGAAGTATATGCCGTAACCCGAAACAAAGAAACAATAGTAAAGGCAAAACATTGGTGTGATAATGTTTCGGATGATATTAATCTTGTAAAAGATTGTGATGTTATATTTGTTGCTTCACCTATTTGTAAAACACTTGATATACTAGATAAACTTGAAACAATTGTCAGAAGTGACTGTATAGTGCTTGATTGTGCAAGTGTAAAAGAATTTGTAATGCAAAAAAAACGCCCGTATAAATTTATAGGTTCACACCCTATGGCAGGAACGGAATTTTCGGGTTATGAGGCTTCATTTAAAGAATTATTTGAGGGCGCAAAATGGGTATTAACTCCGCAAGAGGGTATTTCACGAGAGGATATTGAGCTTGTTGAAAAAATCATAAAAAAAACAGGAGCGCAGGTTATTATAACAACGGCAAAAAAGCACGATGAAGCTGCAGCACTTATAAGTCACATGCCTTTATTGATTTCGCAAGCCGTATTTAAATCTGCATGTGAAAATCCTCTTGCCATGCAGCTTGCTTCAAGCGGATTTCGTGATATGACAAGGCTTTCTATGTCTAATCTTCAAATGGCTCAAGATATGCGCGAATATAACTCCGATAATATAAAAAAAGCACTTGATAAATTTGAGTTTGAACTTAAAAAATTAAGTGTTACAAAGGATAGTCAAATATTCTCCGAAATAAAATCAGCACGTGAAAAAATGTACTCTGCCGAGGGTAAAAATATTTTTACATAATAAAAAAACCGATTTTAATCGGTTAATTCATTTTTATCAGAGAGAGGAATTAGAGAAAGATAACACTTATTTAACAATTTTTTATATCCTCTAATCATGTAATTGCCACTCATGTTTTATTTTATATCGTGTAACTTGTACACTTGTTACATTTTGTTACATTTGCTTGTAAATTGTTGTGTTATAATGGTTTTACTTAAAATTACCAATTAAGAAAAGAAAAAATGAATACAAAATCAAGATTAAATGAAGTACATAATTTACCCGGAACTCTTGTATGCGTTGAAGGAATAGACGGGTCAGGAAAATCAACTCAGCTTGTTATATTGCGGGATTGGTTGAAATCATTGAAACAGGATGTTATTTTTACCGAATGGAATTCATCTGATTTGATTTCACAGACAACAAAGCTCGCAAAAAAGAAAAATTTGTTAAGCCCGAGAACATTTTCGCTGCTGCATGCAGTGGATTTTGCCGACAGACTGGAGCAGGTTATTATTCCCGCACTTAAAGCAGGATTTATAGTTCTTGCCGACAGATATGTATATACTGCATTCGCCCGCGATGTGGCAAGAGGTGTTGATAGAGATTGGGTAAGAAAAGTTTACGGTTTTGCGGTTCGTCCCGATTTAACACTTTATTTTAATGTTACCGAAGATGTTTCTTTGGAGCGTATCTGTGCTAATCGTTCACCGAAGTTTTATGAAGCGGGCATGGATTTAAAAATCAGTAATGACCCTTATGAAAGTTACAAAATTTTCCAAAAACGTGTTAATGATGAATACAGGAAAATGATTAAAGAGTACGGTTTGGTTGAAATAGATGCAAATGATACTATTCATAATAAACAGTTATTCTTTAGAGAACAAGTCAGGAGTGTACTCGCTCAAAAGGGGATTGAAATTTGATGGCTAAATATAAATCAAAACACGGTTATGAGGGAAAATTAATCGTTATAGAGGGTACGGACGGTTCGGGGAAATCCACTCAAATCGAAAAATTAAAACGCTGGATTGAAGATCAATCATACGGGGTTATGGTCAGTGAGTGGAAAACATCAAAATTTATAGCTGACGCAATAAATGACGCAAAAGACAGAAACTTGTTAAATGCAACCACATTTAGTCTTTTGTATGCGGCAGATTTCGCCGACAGATTAGAGCAGGTTATTATTCCCGCACTTAAAGCAGGATTTGTCGTTATTTTGGACAGGTATGTTTATACGGCTTATGCCCGTGACAAAGTAAGAGGCCACAATATTGAATGGCTTAAAAATCTTTATGAATATGCGCCTGAGCCTGATATGGTGTTTTATTTGGATGTACCCGTTGAAATCTTGCTTAAACGAATTATAGGAACAACGGGGCTTGATTATTGGGAATCAGGCAGAGATATAGGTTTAAGTACGGATTTTTATAAAAGTTTTCAGATATATCAAAGTAAATGCCTTGATGAATACCATAAAATGATAGATGAGTACGGTTTTATTGCTATCGACGGCACTTTAAGTATTAAAGATATTCATAAAAAAATTATTTCGGAAGTAAAAAATCTGCTTGATGATTAATTTTATCCACCATTTTTATTAACTTTTTTGATAAATTTTGAAAAAAAAGTTATAATTATACGTATGAAAAAATCATCAAACTCAAATTTTGTACTTTTACAGGATATATTTAAGGATTTAAATATAAATTATGATGAAAAAATTGCGGTTAATTCCGAAAAATTATCAAAGTTTTGGAGTGAAACAGTAGGAGAAAAAATTTCAAAATTTTCAAAATTTTTAGAGTTAACTTCAAATAATGTTTTAATAATTACCTGTTCTGATTCTTATGCCGCAAATGAGTTATATTATGTAAAAAGTAAATTAATTGAGTCTATGAATGAAAAATTAAAAAAATTGGGAATAGAAATAAAAGATATAAAATTTGATTACAAAAAATGGAAAGAACAAAAAGATGAATAAGAAAAGAAAAGGTTTTTCAATCGCAGAATTATTAATTGCACTTTTGATAATAAGTATAGTTTTGGCGGCTGCAATACCTACAATAACGAAAAAAAATTCAGCAGCAGGTGAAAAAATTTGGCGTTGGGCAGGTACTAATAATAGTGCATATTTTGGAGTCGGGGCAAATCAAAGTGCTATAATCGGTGCTTCTCAAATGCCTTTTGCTAATGTTAGTGACAATGAAAAGCCTAAACAAGTATTTGTTATGGATGATATTGATCCTTCAAATGTCAATTTTACTACAGACGGAGATAAACTTGTTCTTATAAAACGAGCTCCGGAAGGTACAGACAAAGGAAGTGGTAAAAATGTTCTTGACAATTTTATTAATTCACATATTTCATTTTATTATTTAAGAAATGGGGCAGATGCTACTGCTGCTGATGATGTTACTTATGCGGGAAGATTAAATTTAGATCAGCATAATATTGCACTTGGTATTGGTACTCTTCAACATATGGTGCAGGTAGAAACAGATAATAGTGACACTGCTTTTAAAGGATATAATACGGCATTAGGACATTATTCATTATTTTATAATACAGAAGGTCAATGGAATACAGCGGTTGGGGAAAAGGCATTAGCTTTTAATGTTGATGGAAATGATAATACTGCAGTAGGATACGCTACTATGTCCGGTAAGAGTGAAAATTCCGGTTCGGATAGTGGCGTTTCACCTTATAATTCAACTGCATTAGGAGCTTATGCATTGCAAACCAATAATGGTAATAATAATACGGCAGTTGGTATATCTTCTCTTTCTGCGTCAACAGGCAGTTTTAATACGGCTATTGGAGCTAATTCATGCAGGAATTTGAAAGGTGACTATAATATTTGTATAGGTTATAATGCAGGTGTTACTAAAGATGAAGATACAGAAGATTCTTCTGATGAAGGCGGATATGGGTTTTATCTCGGAATTAAAACTGCAGAAGAAAATGTTGCAGAAGCTCCTTTGTTAGAGGGACATACAAGTCGGAACGGAACCTCAGGTGTTAAAGATTTAATAGCTAATGTTGATAATTTTCAGATAAGAACTCAAGATTCTTCCGGCAGTATTTTCAATGTTGATGCTTTATCTACTAAAGCAGGCGGAGTAAATGGTAGATTTAGTTTTATATTCCGTGATCCCAGAAAGACAAACAGTATCGCTTCTGTTCTTACGTTGCAGGAACGTTGCGGATCTGGGGCCATAGATGCTGATATTTGCTCCACAACTGCAGGTAATGTATTATTTATGACCTCCGATATAGGTAAGTCTTTCAGAAATATATCATTTAACGATATTTTAAAAATAGTATTTCCTGTTAATGCAGGTGATACAACTAAAACAGTAAAATTCAATATAAGTGATTCTGTTTTATTGGATCAAGGCGGTAAGGTTCAAGCAAGTCTTTTAGAATTAAATAATAATGTTTTAATTGATAGAGAAGCTAAATTCAAGCTCAATATAACAAGTGCTAACGGATTTTTATTGCAAAGTATTGAAGATGGAAATAATCCGTTTGATGTAATTAAAGCACAAGGAACAACTTTAAATATTAATGCAAAAGATAATTTAACATTTGATGGAGGTAAAAATTATATAAATTTGTATAGCAAGGCAGGAGCAAGAATTGCTATACAAGGTCAAGAGTCAAATGGTATTACATTAAATTCTGACGGATTAATTCAAGCCGGCAATCTTATATTAAGCCAGTTAGCATCTCATGCACAGGGAAATTTAAAAATTATAATTGATGATTTGTATTCAAAATTAAGTACGGCTTCTGATGTGCGTTTAAAGAATATATCCGGTGATAACACTGCAGGGTTAAAGGAAATTACTGCGCTTGAAATTAAAAATTATACATATAAAAATGATAAAAAGAAAACTCCGCATGTTGGTGTTATTGCACAGCAATTGCAAAAAATATTTCCGAACTCTGTATTTAAAGGCGATGATGGTTATTTAAGAATTACAAAAGATGAAATGTTTTATGCTTTGATTAATTCTGTTAAGGAACTGCTAGCAAAAATTCAGGATTTAACCGCTAAAATAACCGGACTTGATAAACGTATAACAGAGCTTGAAAAACAAAATCAAATACTTAAAAATCAAAATGCAGAGTTTGAAAAACGGCTTTCACAATTAGAAAAGAAAGCAAAATAAAAATAAAAATCCCCGTTTAATAAGCGGGGTTTTTTTAATGTATAATTATTTTATGAGATTAGACAAGTTTTTAAAAGTTTCAAGGTTAATAAAACGCAGAACTGTTGCAAATAAAGTCACTGAACAGGGCAGAATATATGTTAACGGTATTATTGCTAAACCTGCTAAGCAGCTTAAAGTTGGCGATGTTATCAGTATTGTTCAAGCAGACAAAGAATACAAAGTTAAGATAGTAAAAATTCCTAATAACAATGTATCTGTTCAAGAGGCGTCATCTTTGTATGAAGAAATCAATTAATTTTCTTCTTCATCTTGTTTTTCTTCAGCTTGAGTTTGTTCATTATCATCAAGTTTAATTCTTGAAAGTTTAACTATTTCTTCAAAATCACTGTGTTTATTGCTTAATTCTTGGAAAGTACCCGTATCAACAAGTCTGCCGTCTTTTAAGTATATTATTCTGTCGCAGTTGATTAAAGTTGATAGTCTGTGAGCAATGGCTATAATTGTTTTATTTCCTTTTATGCTTGATATAACTTCCGTCAATTTGTTCTCAATTTTAACGTCAAGATTTGATGTAGCTTCATCAAGTACAATAATTTCGGGGTCGCGATATAATGCTCTTGCTATGCCTATTCTTTGCATTTGTCCGCCTGATAACCCTGTTCCGTCTTGTTTTAATTCAATCTCAAGTCCGTTTTCCGTATTTTTTAATTGGTCGTATAATTGTGCTATCTTTAATACTTCATCGGCTTTTTCTTTATCAATATCTTTTCTTTCAACGCCCCAAGCTATATTTGTATATATATCACCTTGGATTGTGCTGGTTTTTTGAGGAACATAGCCTATTATATTTCTGAATTTTCTTATATTATCAGTATTTAAAAGTGTGTCATCAATGTATATTTCGCCTTTATAGTCAAGTAATCCCAATAAGCAGTCTACAAAAGTTGTTTTGCCTGCTCCCGATAATCCGACTATACCTACAAATTCCCCCTTTTTAATATCTAGAGTCACATTTTCAAGAACATTACTTTTCTTATCATAAGAATATGAAACATCTCTCATTTTTATTTCGTTTATAAACGGTATTTTTTCATCCGTATCTTTATCTTTAGGATAATCATATTTTTTGTATTCTTCATACATGCTGAGAAGCTGGTCCATTTTAACCGTATTTATATTTATGTAGTTTAAATATACTTGATTTTTATATATTTGAGGTACAATTCTGTAAATTGCGATAGCAACAACACCTAATGAAACCAATACATTAGACGGATTTTCTCCGTATTTTGCGAGTATTCCGAAGCAAAGGATTATCATTGTTAATATAAATATGATTTCTATAATGTATTGCGGAATTAACGGTATAAGGGTTAATTTTTCATTGTAAGGAATAATCTTTCCTAAAGTCTTGTCATAAAACTCTAAAAAGAACTTTTGACATCCGTTAATTTTAATATCTTTCATAAATGCAAAACTGTTCATAACGCTTTCATAAGGTCCTTGAGTCAGCTTTAACTTCTTTATGGCAAGGTTTTCCGAACAGCGTCTGAATATTTCACTTTGCAAAGTGCCGGTTAACGTGAAAAATACTACTGCTATCAATGTAAACATTGGCAGTAAAAACATTAAAATTGAAAATACTAAGATAATTACAAGTGTATTAGAAATAAATCCTATTAATTTGAATACATAATACAGCATTACATCATCTATAATTTTTGTGATTTTAGTTACTACATTTGTATTTCCTCTTATTAAATCGGATTCATAAGGTGCATAAAGAATGAATGAGAGCATTTTATCTTTTATTTTTAATCCCCATTCGCTTATCATTTTATTTTGTAAATATGTAATAAGTATGGAATATAAGTTTTTTATAATGATAATCGATGCAATCAACCCGCCGATAAGCAAAATCATATTATTTATTCCGGTTATATTAAATACCTTTTGAAAGTACATCGCAACGGGGTTATCTGCTACTCTGCCGGGATTTACCAATATCATTATGAACGGAAATACCAATACAACTGTAAGAAACTCAAGTAAACTTGTCATAAATGCCATAAAAAACAAATATACCAGTTTTATTTTATACTCTCTGCCAAAATATTTTAAAAACCTGTTAAAACGTGAAAAAAACATAATTACCCTCTTTTACGGAAAAATTATACCATAAGATTATTTTGAACATATACGTTTGTATCATTTTTTAAAATTTCCGATATTTTGGTTAACTTAAAAATATTTGCCGCCTTTGCAGTTTTTTCACGTATTGTATAATCGTTTGATTTTGCGGTTATATTTAAGATATTAATCAGTTCTTCACCTGCTTTAATGTATTCTCCTAGGCTTATTATGGCTTCAAGGCTCCAATAGAGTGCAAAATTTTTCTTGTTTTGAACGTATGAGCGGTTTTTCGTTTCAAGAGAATGTTTTTCCAGTATTAAATTTATTGATTTAATTAAACTTTCATAAATATATTGAGGATTTTTAACATATTTAATAATTTCAACAGCATTCCTTGAAACGGAGGGATTTATGTCTGTTATTGACTTTATAAAATTATCAAATATAGGTATAGTTTGAAAAAATTTATTGTATTCCGTTGTTTTAATTAAATCAAGGATTTTATAAGAAGCAGTTTCTCTGACGGGACCTGACTGATTAGTTAAGTTATATACCAGTATATCAGCATCATTTTGTGAATTTATACGCTTTAGCTCCAAAATACAAAGTTGCTTTTTGATATCATTATCACCTTTTAGCGTTTCAAATATTTCAGAGTCCGTAAAATCCGTATTACAGTATTCAAAGGCAAGATTAAGCGATTTCATATTATTTTCATAATTAATTTCATAAAAATTTTCCATAGCAACAAATATAGCATAATTGGAGGTTAAAAATAAAATAAAAAAAGTTTAATATTTATAACGTAGAGAGAGGCAGGAATATATGGGTGAAATAGTTAATTTTGTAAAAGAAATATTAATGCTTGAAACGTCGGAGAGAACCCCTGTCGGGTTATGTGCATTTGATTGCAGTGAACAGGAAAAACCAAAACGTGTTTTAAAACAAAAACGAAAAAAAGAAATGCGATTATCCGAATTAATGGATAAATAAATTATTCTTGCTAAGTATAAATGCTTGTTTTATAATATTTTCAGTAGGTTATGTGATATGGAGTTTAATTTATGAATTTAGCAAGTATTATGAAACAGGCACAACAGGTGCAAAAAAGATTACAAGATGCACAAAAGGACTTGGCACAGACGGAAATCACGGCAGAAGCCGGAAATGGCGCAGTAATTGTTGCTTGTGACGGTAACGGAAAGTTCAAATCAATAAAGTTGACGAAAAATGCAATAAATGCTGAAAATCCAGACTCTATTGATGATGAAAGCGTTGAAATGCTTGAAGATTTAATTACAACTGCAATGAAACAAGCAACAGAGCAAGCAGCAAAGAAAATGCAGGATAAAATGAAAGGAATTGTACCTGCTGGCGTTAATATTCCCGGATTGTTCTAATGGAATACACAAAGCCTCTGGCACAGTTAATAGAATTTTTTCAAAAATTTCCGGGAGTCGGACCAAAGTCTGCTCAAAGAATGGCATTTCATTTACTTAAAATGCCTTTAGGTGAAGTTCAGCGTTTTTCGCAGGTGCTTGTTAATGCTAAAGAAAATATTCACTATTGCAGTACATGTTTTAACATGTCAGTATCGGACCCTTGTGAAATATGTTCGGATTCAAGACGTGACAGGTCTGTAATTTGCGTTGTTGCCGAAACTAAAGATTTAATTGCCATTGAAAAAACACGCGAATATAAAGGATTATATCATGTTCTTCAAGGTACTCTGTCGCCTTTAGACGGTATCGGGGTTGAAGATATAAGAATAAAAGAACTGCTTAAACGTGCTGCAGATGAAAATATTAAAGAGATAATACTGGCATTAAGCCCGTCGGTTGAGGGTGAGGCTACCGGTTTATATATTGCAAAATTATTAAAACCTTTTAATATAAAAATAACAAGAATAGCTTTTGGTCTGCCTGTCGGTTCCGATTTGGAATATGCGGATGAAATTACTCTGGCTAAAGCTATTGAGGGAAGAAGAACTATAGATTAAGGAGTTATTATGAGTCAAATTACAATCAGGTCGGATAGGGATACGGATTATACTTTTACATATAAAGGCGAGGATGTTACTCTTGCTGCAAGAAGCGTTATTAGTATTGCTAACGGGCTTCAAGATGTTGTTTTGCCTACTTGCAAAATGAAAATTGCCAATAATTTAATTGTTATAAAGGAATAATATTTGAACAATATTGATGTTTCAATAATTCTTGTTTCTTATAATACTTCAGAGTTAACCCGCAATTGTATTAAATCAATTTATGAAAAAACAACGGGAGTTAATTTTGATATTTGGGTTGTCGATAATAATTCAGCCGATAACTCTTGTGAAATGATTAAATCTGAATTTAGTAATGTTTATTTGATTGAAAATAAACAAAATTTAGGGTTTGGCGGGGCTAATAACATTGCTATTTCCCGCGCTCAAGGGAAATATATTTTTCTTTTAAATACTGATACACTGTTAATAAATAACGCTGTTAAAATTTTGTTTGATTTTATGGAAAGTAATCCTAATATCGGAGCTTGCGGGGGAAATTTATTTAACGCTGACGGAAGCCATGCGATGTCGCATTTTTATTTCCAAACTCTAAAGTCTAAACTGGTTAAAACATTTAAACTCGGCAGGTTTTTTCCTTGTGAGCAGAAAAAAATTAAAGGAATTAATATTGCAGATTCCGTTCAGGAAGTTGAAATGATTAGCGGGGCGGATTTATTTATCAGAAAAGATGTCCTTGATACCGTAGGTGCGTTTGATGAGGATTTTTTCTTATATTATGAAGACAGTGAATTGCAATACCGCGTAAAAAAAGCAGGTTGGAGTATATTTATTAATCCCGAAGCTGAAATTTATCACTTAGAAGGTAAATCAACAAAAAAACGTCTGACTTCGCGTCTTTATAAGATGTATAGTGAAGTTTTGTTTTATAAAAAATGCTACGGACAAAAAAATCTTGGTCTTTTTAAATTTATATGCTTTTTATCTGACTTCCACAGAATTTTTGCTCACCCAATAGCTATTTTTAATACTTTTATAAAAATGAGAAAAATATAAATGAAAATATCAGTTTTAACAGCAAGTTATAATTATGAAAAATATATTTCCCAAACGATAGAAAGTGTTTTAAATCAAACATATACTGATTTTGAATATATTATATTTGATGACGGTTCAACGGATAATTCTGTTAACATCATAAAGGAATATGCCAAAAAAGATAAAAGAATTAAATTTTATACTCATGAAAATAATTCAAATAAAAACTTAAATTCCCCCCCCCATCACCAAAAACTAACCATTTGATTAATGAATATGAAAATAATTTAAATAAAGGGTTAATTCAAACATTAAAATGCGGTATTGAAAAATGCAGCGGGGATTGGATTATTTTTGTTGAAAGTGATGATTATATTTCACCTGATTATATTGCTTCAAAGATAAATGCTTTAAATAAAATTCCTCTGCCTGAGCGGAATAATATTGCTTTGGTTTTTAATGATATTATTCCTCTGTATTCTAAAGAAAGACACCAATATCTGGATAAATATTTATCTATTCAAAAAAAATTAATTGCGGAAAAATGTTTTAAACAATTTGAATTAATGGAAATAAATATAATTCCTACATTTTCTTGTGTTATGGCAAGGAAAAATGTTTTGCGGGAAATAAATTTTCAATTTGATGTTCCCAAATGTTTTGATTGGTATTTGTGGAACAGTATTTTAATTAAATATCCAGCATTATATATAGATAAAAAACTTACAACCTTTAGACTGCATAATCAAAGTTATACTATGAAAAAAATTAATAAGAGTGTATATAGAGGGCTTCTGGACATCGGAAAAGAAAAATATCCGAAACTAAAATTGCTTTATTTCCTTTTTTGTTTGTATAGGAGTAATGTAAGATTTGAAAAAATGTTCCGTCCGTTTGTCAGAATAACAAGCAGGTTTATTTATAAAAATTTATATGTTCAAAATACCGTTAAAATAATAACTGAAAAAAACTAATAAATTCGGTTTCCCGATTCTGAGTCAAAAAATAAAATTTTATCTTTATTGAATGAAAGATTTATTTCTTTTCCTATGTTGTTATCGGCACTTAGTAAAGCAGAGCATTCCGAGTTATTAACCTTAAAGTAAACCAAGACGGAGCTGCCTAAAAGTTCTGAAATCTCAACGGGAGCGGTAAATTTAAAGTTTGTTGAACCGTTATTAAAATATTCCGGTCTGATACCTAAAGTGACTTTTTTATAATTCAACAGTTTTTGTTTTTGTTCTTCGTTAAATTCAAGGATTGAACCGTTTATACTGCAAGTGCCGTCATTTATTTCGCACTCTATAAAATTCATGGATGGTGAACCTAAAAAACCGCCCGTAAACTTATTTTTAGGATTATTGTAAACTTCAACAGGTGTTCCTATTTGTTGGATAATCCCTTTATCAATAACGGCAATTCTGTCACCCATTGTTAGTGCTTCTGTTTGGTCATGAGTTACATAGATAAAGGTTGTTTGCAGTTTTTCGTGCAATTTTTTTATTTCCGAGCGCATTTGAACTCTTAACTTTGCGTCAAGATTTGACAGGGGTTCATCCATTAAAAATACTTTCGGATTTCTGACTATGGCTCTGCCAAGTGCCACCCTTTGTCTTTGTCCGCCCGATAACTGCTTGGGTTTGCGTTTTAATAAGTCGGTTAAATTTAGTATTTGCGCTGCTTCGTTAACTTTTTCTTCTATTTCTTTTTTGTTCATTTTTCGCATTTTCAAAGGAAATGCAATGTTTTCATATACACTCATGTGCGGATATAATGCGTAATTTTGGAACACAAAAGCAATATCGCGGTCTTTTGGGTGAACATTATTTACGCATTTTCCGTCTATAAATATTTCACCTTTGGTTGTGTCTTCTAAGCCTGCTATCATCCTTAAAAGCGTTGATTTTCCGCACCCCGATGAACCTACTAATACTAAAAACTCTTTATCTTTTATATCAAGACTGACATTATCAATAATTACTTTTGTATCAAATGACTTTGTTACATTTTTCAGTTCAACTTCAGCCATATTATACCGCCGTATTTTCTTCCGTTAATGATTTTTCAACCGGTATTATAAATGCTATCGAAACTTGGTTTGTAAATTGATTATTAATCCAAATTTCACCTTTTAACTTATTAATATATTTTTTTGAGCTGCCTAATAGTAAACTTTGTATTAAATATTTTTTGGAATTTTTTTCAACTTGAACATAAGGGTCAAATATGTCACTGCTGTTATATAATGAAGCGTCAACCCCTTTCATTGTTAACTCAAACATTAAATAAGATTTCTCGTTAATATTATTTCCGAGTTCAAAGCCTTTTGATAATAAGTATTCGGGCAGAGGGTTTGATAACGTAACATTTATTGCCCCTGTTTCAATTAAAGCCAATGCCTGTTCAATTAAATTTGTCATTATCATTTTTACTACATCTTTATCCGAATAACAGTTTTGTCTTATTAAATCAACTGTATTGGTAGTAAGCGCTATATCTCTTCCTTGAAGTTTTACCGCTATTTCATTAGTTACAACGGATAACAGCGCAACTGCGTCAAAATTTTTATAATCAAATTTGTATAAATCAGATTCAGCCTGCGACATTTCTATTAATTTTTCCGTTAAAAGCAAAAGCTCTGTTGAATTGGCATTCATTATCTGCAAATATTTTTTCTGCTTATCGTTAATCTCTCCGCTTAATCCTTCAAGCATTGCCTGTGAAAATCCGATAACGGAATTTAACGGTGAACGCAGGTAATTTGATATTTTTGTCAGAAGTGCATTTTTTGTGTGATTTAATATTTTCTGTTCTTGTCTTTCCGCTATTAATTTATCCAGTAAGGAGTGGTCCTGCGTATTATCTATTATTGTTAAAATATAGCGTTTTTTCTTGCCCGAGGATACATTTACTACCTTTACGTCAGTTATTTTTGTATTTTGTTCTTCAGAAACTATTTTTAAAATTTGTTTTATTTCTTCATCGCTGTTGCGGATTATATTATCAGAGTTTGTTAAAAAGTAATCATTTATGTTTTTCCCTCTGAGTTTATTTGTTTCAAACAATTTAAATGAGCTTTTATTAGCGTAGTGTATTTTCCCGTTTTCATCTATTACCAATACTGCTTCGGGCAGATATGTAAGTACATTGTATTGTTTCCCGAGTAATAATCCAAAGATATTCATTTATAATTCCTTTAACAATAATATGCTAAATATTCCACGAAAATATTTTAGCATATTATTATTTAAGAATATAGTAATTATTACGTTAAGTAATCTTTTAAATGTTTTATATTATCTGAAGCACGTAATTTTTTTAGTGCAATACACTCTATCTGGCGTATTCTTTCTTTTGAAAATCCCATTTCATTGCCCAGTTCTTCAAGTGTTTTAGGGTTAGTGCCGTCTATACCAAATCTGTTTATTATAATTTTGCGTTCTTTTGGAGTTAATTCTTTTAATATTTTATTTATGTGTAATTTTAACATTGTATTTTGAGTCTTACTTTCTGGCGATATGTAATTATCATCAGAGATATAATCTTCAAGTGACAAATTATCGGCTATCGGAGTATCAAGGCTCATAGGTTCAAGTTTTATTGTATTTAATGCCATGATTACTTGTTTTGTTGGCATGTTCAGCTTCTTTGCTATTTCTTCTTCCGTTGCTTCTCTGCCGAGTGTGTAATTAAGCTCAAACATTGCTTTTTTTACAAGCCTTATTTTATCTATCATGTGTACGGGAATTCTGATTACTTTTGAATTATTTGCTATTGCCCGAACTATTGTCTGGCGAATCCACCATGTTGCATAAGTTGAAAACTTAAATCCTTTGGAATAATCATATCTGTTTGCTGCTTTAATTAATCCTAAAGAACCCTCCTGCACTAAATCCATAAACAAAACGCCCTGCCCCGTGTATTTTTTTGCTATACTTACAACCAGTCTTAAATTTGCTTGAATTAGTTTCTTTTTAGCAATAAGTGCTTTATGCTCATCCCCTTCCATTATATCTTTGCCGAGTTCTTCTTCCTCTTTTCGCTTTAACAGCTTGGTTTTACCTATATCCTTTAAATACATCTGTAAAATATCATCTTTAAAAACCACATTGTTAAAGGTTGTTATTTCTTCTTCCTCATTTTCTTCTTCTAAATTAATATAATTTTCTTCCAAATCAAAATCGTCAAGATATTGAATACTCATAACACATCCTCTCACTCTTAATTATTTCATTTGACGAGAAAATATATTATGAGTTCCTAAATTTAATAAATTGTTACGAGAGTTAGCCCGCGTTTTTAAAATCACTGCCGCCAACTATTCTTAGGCGGCGCTCACTGCCCTCACCTACGCTTTCGCTTGAGAGGTTATGCTGTTCAACAAGCTCGTGCTGGAGTTTTCTTATCTGCTGGTTTTGAGGCTGCAATTCCACATTATCCGCGCCCTCTAATATTTTTTGTATTGCGGCTTTTGCTTCATCAAGTGCGCGCTCGGCATCGTCATAATACCCTTGCAGAGTTTCACTGTCCGTAATATGCAATGCTTCTTTGACAACCTTTTGAACCTGCGACATTGAATTTGACCTTACGTAATAAATCGGCAGTTTGTAATCGTTTGCAATGCTTAATATTTTTGTTCCGCCTTTTGCAAATGCTTTATGAACAATTACAATGTCGGCTTCTTCAATATTTCTGGTTATTTCCGCCTGCAGATTTAATCGCTCAAGAACTTTATCAAGCACGGTTCTTGAAACCGCATAAATATAAATCTTTTTAAAATCCTTAACCTGTTTAACGTATTCCTGCCTTGAGAAGCTGAATTTTAATTTTTGGCTTGCAAGATTTTCTTCTTCTTCCTTTATTTTTTCCTGTACAATTGTTTGTTCTTCTTTAGGCTGAGTGTCGTAAACCTGGTCGACTTTTCTTATTTCGGGGCGGATAGGCCAGCCTCTTAATATGTAATCGACGGCTTCTGCCGTGTTTTTATATACGGCAAGAGTATTTCTGTCAATAATTTCAATAACTATATCAAAAGTAGGCTGTTTTTCACGCTCTAAAACCGTTTTTTGCGAACCTCTGCGTTTTGCTTCATCATCGCCCAATGTAACAGAGCTTATTCCGCCGACTAAATCAGATAAAGTGGGGTTTTTGATTAAGTTATCCAATGTATTACCGTGAGCGGTAGCTATCAGCATAACTCCGCGTTCGGCTATCGTTCTTGCCGCCTGCGCTTCTTCTTCTGTTCCTATTTCATCAACAACAATAACCTCGGGAGTATGGTTTTCAACAGCTTCAATCATTATGTCTTTTTGATATATGGGCTGAGAAACCTGCATTCTTCTCGCACGTCCTATTGCAGGGTGCGGAGTGTCGCCGTCGCCGGCTATTTCGTTTGATGTATCAACAATAACAACTCTTTTGCCGAGGTCATCAGCTACCAGTCTTGAAATTTCTCTTAATTTTGTTGTTTTCCCGACTCCGGGACGCCCTAAAAATAATATGCTTTTATTTTGAAGTACAAAATCTTTTATACACGCAATAGTCCCTGTTACTACACGCCCTATTCGGCAGGTTAATCCGACTACTTTACCCTGCCTGTTCTTTATTGCACTTATTCTGTGCAAAGTTCCCGCAATCCCCGAGCGGTTGTCATTTGTAAACGGCTGAATACGTGATGTGATATATCCTATGTCATCTTCGGTTATAATATCACTGCCGATAAAATCTGTCCTTTTGTCCGAATAACGTATTTCCCCAACCCTGCCTAAGTCAAGCACCAATTCAATGGCATCATCCAAATTGTATGGCTTTAGTGCTTCTACAATCTTTGGCGGTAAAATTTCAATTAACCTTCTCAGGTCATTGTGAAATTGTATCTTATCCATATGTCCCTTTCGCTGATGTACGCGCTCAGGTGATTTTTACTTGTACCCGATAAAGGACTTTTGCCGTTTTGTTAAATTTTTTTGCTGTCGGCTCTCTGTTGACTGCCCTTAATCGGGGGCTGTTACACTTATATTATACCACTTTTTTATAACTTTTCCACATTAATCTACTATATTTGTAGTAATGTAACATTAATAAAGAAATATGATGTTTTTCGTTATTAATATTTTGTAATAAAAAGACGGGGTATTTAACTCCGTCTTTTTGTTTATTTTAGTTATTATATTAGAGCCAAACTTGAAACCCGTTCTGCGGGCGCTGTCTTTGATTTTGCTT
>CANPWQ010000018.1 GCA_947584965.1 Candidatus Gastranaerophilales bacterium
CCGCAAGCAAGCCAGTCCAAAACAACATCCAGCTTATCCTGCCTTAAATTTGCGGTTTCGTTATACTTAGTTGTCAGCGCATGCCAGTCAGCGACAAAATAAAAGCAGTTATAATCCTCCTGAAGTTTAACCCAGTTAGTTAAAACCCCCATATAATGCCCTAAATGCAATTTGCCTGTTGAGCGCATGCCCGATACTAAATTTAACTTATCCACTAAAAGTACCCTTTTTTATAATTTATCAACATTATTATACACAAAATAAAGTATATTATTCAAATCTTGAATTGCATAGTAAAACAAAAAATTTTATAGTTAGTTAGTGCTTTATTTCAATAAAATCAATATAAATAATTTCCCCCCCCCCGAAAAATCCTATCGTTATTGATTTAAAGACAAATATGTTATATAATTGGGAAAAAATTAAAAGGAATGAGAATAGTATGCAAAAAAAATTATTATCTGCAATGATTTTAAGTACAGCTATTATTGTAATTCAGCCATTTGCTTATGCGGATGACAATGAATGGAAAGCAGAAGGTGATATTAATTTAACTCAAGATTTTAATGTAGATAATGACCAAAGTTTTCCTGATCAAACCGGTGATATTAGTATAAACGGCAACAACCACGCAGTTAACGGTAATAACCACCGCGGATACGGTGCATACGGCTATGATATAAATGAAGATAATAATTTAAGCATACAAAATGTCGGAAGTTTCAACGTTAATTCAACAGACGGTGAAACTATTATTAAACTTGATGAACAAGGACAAAGAACTACACAAAAATTAAATATCACAAATAATGGTTTTAATAATTTTACTTATGACGGTTCAGGGCCGAATTCTATAAATTCTTCAATATTTTCTTCAAGCTCAAATCTTTCGGTTAAAAATTCTGTTTTTCAAGGTAATAAAGTAACCGAAAGTGATAGAGAAGATAATGGCAGACAGGGCGGAGCTTTCCAATGGAGAGCATTTAATTTTACCTATGATGAAGATTGGAATGTTCAGGAAACCGAACACAAAAATGACATGGCTGAAATCACAAATACCGTAATTATAAATAACAGTATTACCACGGACAAGGCAGGTAAAAACCACATAGAAACTACTGTTATGGGCGGAGGTATATATTTAGAAGGAAATAATGAAGAATTTGGTAATACAGTAAATATTGCAGACAGCTATATTATAGGAAATTATATAAATGCTTCCAACTGTATTATGGCAGATGGCGGTGCTATTGCTATTGACGGAATATACACCTCTTTAATTAAAAATACATATTTCGGAAAAAACTATATAAATGCAAAAGACGGATACGGCGGTGCTTTATATTATGGACCTGCTTATGTTTACGGTTATACTTGGGATACAAATACCATAGAAAATTCTGTATTCGACAGTAACTATGTGGTAGGCTCCCACGGCGCATACGGCGGAGCTATCGGGGCTTATGATTTTCTTAATGTTAAAAACTCTTTATTTACTAATAACTATGTAACGGGGCAACATGTTGCAAAAGGCGGAGCTATATATGCTCAAAGCGATGCAAGTAACGAATGGGAGATGATGGTATTTGAAATTTCTAATTCCGAATTTGATAATAATACAGTCACCCTTGAAAGTAACAGTTCCTATGACAATTTGGAATGGGATCGTGATAATGCCTCGGGCGGCGGAGCTATATTTAATGAAAAATCTTCGGCATTAATTATTAAAGATTCGACATTTAGAAATAATAAAGCGGTAGGTGAAGATGTATCGGGTGGAGCTATATTTAATGCTCAAGACGCTGATTTGGTTATAATAGCTGAAAACAGTGATGTAATATTTGAAAATAATAAAGCAGGAAAAAGTTTAGAAACCTTAGAATCAAACGCTATCGCGGATAACGGCGGAACAATTTATCTTAATGCAAAAGAAGGACATACTATCCAGCTTAATGATAAGATAACTTCTTACAAGGGTAATATTAACGGTAATATATATATAAATAAATATTATGACGCAGAAGCAAATTGGGACGCAAATTTTGAAGAAGATGAGGATGAAGAATATTCACTCAGCTCCGAAAAATCCGCAAGAGCGTCAGAAAGCTACGGCGGCAAAGTGTTATTAAACGCTGATATGTCTGATTATAAAGGAACGGTTAACCTTGAAGGCGGGGTTTTAGCCATAGGCAAAAATTTACCGACAACTTCAGAAGACGAAGGTAAAATAAAAGTGGATATTTTCCCGAATGCCCAAAGTTTTAATGTAAATCAAGACGCAACTTTAGATATCTCTAATGATGATCGTATCGCTACATATAATTTGGGTAATCTTATCTTAAACGCTAATTTAAAAACCGTTATAGATGCAAACCTTAAAGAAGCGAAAATGGATAATTTTGAAGCAAATTCCGTCAGCGGAGAAAACGGAAAAATTATAGTTGATTCATTTAATATTTTAGAAGATTCCCTTAATGATAATATTGTAGAAATTAATTTGGCTGATGATAATCTTAATGATTATATTCAGTTAGGAGATAAAGCGCATGAAGCGCTTTCACGTATATACAGATACGGTGTTAATTATGATGAAAAAAGCGGAGAATTTGAATTTAAAAGGGCAGGACTTTTAAGTGACGGTAATGGCGGAACTTCAACAACATGGGAATCATTCAATCCCGCTGTTTTATCCTCTCAAGTTGCAGCACAAGCCGGCGCTCTGGCAACAATGAACCATGCATTTTATTATGCAATGCAGAATTCGGATAATTATATGAAATATTCTAAAGCTGAAAGAATGGCTTTAAAATCAAATAATAAGTATGCGGCAACAAGCATGTCTGCAAGTCCGTTCTCTCCGTTATATACAAAACAATTAATGAACGGTTTTTGGTTCAAACCTTATGCAACATTTGAAAATGTACCGCTTAAAAACGGTCCCAAAGTATCTAATATTACATACGGCAGTTTAATGGGCTATGACAGTGAGATTACTACTACTAAAAACGGCTGGGATAGAACATTTACAGGCTATGTCGGATATAACGGTGCAAGCCAAAGATTTAAAGGAGTTGACTCATACTTAAACGGCGGTATGCTGGGTGCTACAATATCCTTGTATAAAGGTAATTTCTTTAATGCTACGACATTAAATGCAGGAAGCATTATAGGTGACAGTAATAACATGTACGGCAAAGAGGATTTTACAATGTTTATGACGGGTATAGCTAATAAAGCAGGCTATAATGTTGAATCGCCGACAGGTAAAATAATATTTCAACCGAATATGTTAATTGGCTATACATTCATAAATACTTTTGATTATACAAATTCATCAGGAGTTAGGATTGATACTAAAAATCCCGTTAATGTTCTTCAATTATCACCCGGATTAAAATTAATATATAATTCTGAAGGCGGATGGCAGCCATATTTGGGAGTAAATATGGTTTGGAATTTAATAAACAATTCTAAAGTTACAGCAAATGATGTTATATTGCCCGAAATGTCAATTAAACCATATATTGAATACGGAGCAGGTGTTCAAAGAAAAGTTGAAGATAATTTTATGCTGTTTGGGCAAGCTATGGTACAAAACGGCGGGAGAAACGGGATTGCGTTAACCGGCGGTTTAAGGTGGGCTGTCGGGAAAAATTAATCGCTTAAGTATATTATTTTTTCATGAATGTCTTGATTTTTCCCACAAATATGCAGTTTTTATGCTATTTTCAAGGCTTTTGGCAGAGGTCCAGCCAAGCTGTTTCTTGGCCTTATCGCTGTTTGCGATTAAAATAGCCGCATCACCCTCGCGCCTGTCTAATGTTTCCACTTTTATTTCTTTGCCCGTTACTGATTTTGCCGTATCAAAAACTTCTTTTACACTGCTTCCGTTGCTTGTTCCGATATTAAAATAATCTGATTTATTATTTTGTTTCAAGTAATTATATGCTTTTACGTGAGCTGTTGCCATATCCTCAACATTTACATAATCTCTAATACATGTTCCGTCAAAAGTGTCATAATCATTGCCGAAAATTTTAAATGTTTTATCCTTTTCAAAAACTGATTTTAATATATTAGGGATTAAATGAGTTTCCGGTTCATGCCATTCGCCTATTCTGGTTTGGCTGTCCGCTCCCGCGACATTAAAATATCTTAATCTTATTGATTTTAAACCGTATGCCCTGTCATAATCTTCAAGTATTTGTTCTATCATTAATTTCGTTCTGCCGTAAGGGTTAACAGGATTTTTCGGGTGTTTTTCATCTAAGGGAGTATATTCGGGTTCACCGTATATTGCACATGTTGATGAAAATACTATTTTTTTAACATCATATTTTACCATTGTATCAAACAGATTTAAGGAGCCTAATATGTTGTTTCTATAATATTTAGAGGGATTTTTAACACTTTCCTCCACCTGAATATAGCCTGCAAAGTGAATAACCGTATCTATTTTATATTTTTTAAAAACTTCTTCAATATCTTGAATATTTCTTAAATCGCCTTTTATAAATTCAACTTTGCCTGACTGCTTTAAAGAATTTATTGTTTCAATGTGTCCGTTTTCAAGATTATCAAATATAATAATATTTTCACCTTGATTTAAAAATCCCAGCGCGCAATGACTGCCGATATAACCTGCTCCGCCCGTAATTAATATCATTTTTACACTTCCTGTTCTTCTGCTTCTTGTGGCTTATTTAAGACAATCTGCGGGAACGGGATTTCTATTCCCTCTTTTTCAAACCGCTCTTTTACCATTTGATTAAATTTGCGCTTTATCATCCACTGTTCATGCGGAGTTGTTTTTATCCTGCATAATATTTCCACAGATGAATCGTAAAATTCGTTTAATCCGAATACTTCTATTTCCGATAAAACATATTTTCCGTATTCTGGTATATTTTTCAGCTCTTGACCAAGTTCTTTTAACACATGTATTGCATGAGTAATATTTGTTTTATATGCAACAGAAATGTGAAACAACGGCATTGAATAATCTTTTGTTTGATTAATGATTGTATCAATCTGCCCGTTGCGCAAAAAATGAACATCGCCGTTAAAGGTTCTTATAATAATCATTGTAAGAGTGACCTTTTCAACCGTACCCGTTGAATTATTTATGGTAACAAAATCACCGACACGAACCTGCCCCGATAAAATTATTGAAAGCCCCGTAAATAAATCTTCAACAAACTTTTTACCGCCAAAACCGACTGCAACACCAAGAACTCCGGCTGTCGCAAGTATAGGTTTCATATCTATTCCGAAATTTCCTAATATATTTGTTGCAAAAAACAGTATTAATATCGCGTCTATAAGATATACTCCTAACTGCCTTATTGTTGCATACTGTTTTCTTGTTTCGGGGTGCGAAATTCTTGAAATAAGCTTATCGAAAAACAATTGAACCGCTTTATTTATTAATCTTATTGTTATTAAAAATAAGATTAATTCCATAATCGACTTTCCGATTAAAAAGAAATCTATTTTATCCGTGTGTTTTATTACTATTTGTTTTAAAATATCATTCACGATTTTCCCCTTTTTTTATAATTTATCAGCCTGTATAAAGGTTAGTCAATAGTACTTTTTTCCTTAATTTTACCCCAATCGGGATAATAATAAACGGTAACCGTATCATCCTCCGTAATAGAAGCATTACCGCCCAATATAAAATTAGTTAAAGAACCCACCCCGGGTATTGGAGTAAGCGCCCATTTTATCGGATATACCATTAATGACAAATTTAATCCGCGTTTTTTATAAAATCCCTTTATTTTTGTGCTGTCGATACCGGGAATATAATAATTATCTATAATAATTGCAGCGGGTATTCCGTTCATTCCTCTGCTTAAATAGCTGTCTACGGCTGCTTTAACAATAGTTCCCTGTTTTAAAATAACTTCTCCGTTATATTTTACATTTTGTCTGACCTTAAATGTTAAAGGCTGATTATCATATATTCCGTCTTTTTTTGTTGTGATTTTTTCGGTTATTCTTAGTTTTATCGGAATACAGTTAAAACTTTCGTAATTATAATTTAAATTAGTAAGCGGTTTTGCAGGATTAACATCTTTTAAAAGCTCATCCATAACTTCATCCTGCACTATCGCAAAACAATGATTTCCAAATAATAAAAAAGCCAGTAAAACTATTAATCTATTCATAATCAACTGCCTTTTTTGATCCCGATTTAACTTTTTCCATTAGTTTTTTTCTGTTTTCAAGCGATGTTAACAGAAAATTTTGATACGATTCATTTTCTAAATATTCGTTATGTTTCAAATAATAAGGATATTTTGTGTAAATATACTCGTAAACGTGGGCAAGCCTTTTAGAGGTTAAATTTGTTCTGCCAAACTTGTCAAAACGCTTTTGCGGATAGGCTTTATTCATATAAGTAATTAATGCAAGCGGATTATATCCTGCTTTTACCATAAAATCGACAGCTCTTTTATCAAAATAAATTTCATACTTTTTAGGTGCGCACTTAATTTGAACGGATGAAACCATACCGCGCCAAACTCCCGTATATGATTCAGCTGTTTTACATATTTCGCGGGCTAAAAATGCCGCTATCTCATCATCATCCGAAGCAAATTGAATTGATTTATCATAGGCGATAATTTGCCGTTTCGTAAGCCCGGGCTCTAAGTTTAATTTACTGTTTTTGCTGTTATATACAAAAATCATTCTTACATCTATTTTATTGGCATTTAATAATCTTAAACCAATATCACTTATACGTTTTTGTATATACATATCATTAATTATTTCGGCGGAAGAAACCTCTTGTGCCGATGCTGTATTTACTGTTCCATAAATCAATATAAACAGCGCGAAAATAAATCCTAAAATCTTTTTCATACTCATTTCCCGTTTAATCATCCGACTATTATTATAACTAAAACGGACTGCTTTTAACAGTCCGTTTACAATTTATATTTTAATAAGTAAAAATGAAGTATCTTTCAGAGCTTTAATTGAATGCAGGGTATCTTTTTCAAACAAGAACAACTGTCCTTTTTTTAATTTATATTTTCTTCCGTTTTCATCATCTTCGTCGGGCAAATCACAACCGCATGCCTGACAGGCACAATTTGAATCTTGAGGGAAATTTATCTCCAGTTCTCCGTCAATAATGAAGATTGTAACATTTGTATGCGCCATGTGCGGCTCAAGTTCCTGATGTTTTTTTAACGCAACCAATTTTAAATGAGCGCCGTTATTCTCCATTAAATCTACCATTTCTCTGTCTGCTTCTTTTAAATCAATTAAATCTTCCACTTCGAGAGTTTTATAAAGCATAGCTAATCTCCTTTCCTATAATCAGATTCGCACTCATGCCACGACACCTTGCCTTTGCATGAATACTTACTTTTTAACATTATTTGTTAATTTTAATTTATTTCTTATAGTATTTCATTGCCGAAAAGTTTATAATTCAAATATGGAAGAAGTCATTAAAAGTAAACAATTTAATATATTAAAATGGATTTTTATTGCCGTCAGCATAATATACATTGTATATGCAGCAGTTACCATGCGCGGAATGTATGAGGACGGCGGGTTTTATATGATAATGCAGCTTGAAAATATGGCAAATCATAAATTAGCTGTTACTGTTGACCCTCATCATCCAAGATTTTTTATGCTTGCTATTCCTCAGTTATTTACAACCTTTTGTTATGAAATATTATTTATTCACAACAAAAAAGCACTTATGATGATTTATACCTTTGCGCAGTTTGCATTTCCTTTTTTGGCACTTATTTTGAATTATAAACTGTCAAAGCGTACAAAAAGATTTGACATATTTTTCTGGTCTTTATTTATATATGGAGCCGTAAATATAACTTTTTCAATATTTTCCGTAGTAGAAACCCTGCTTGGCGCTATGCCGGTTTTTATTTTATGGAATTACCTTGCAGGTGACATCGAGTATACAAAAAAAGATATTGCCGCAATTTTATTTCTTATAACAATGATGTTTGCAACTTATGAGTATATTGTAGTCTTGGGTATAATATTTTTTATAGCTTCCTTTTACTATGCTTTAAAAGATGATGATGATAAAACCCAATTAATTAAAACCATAATCGGCTGGGGCGCATTATTCGCAGCCGTTTTCAATATTGTATATATGATTAAAGTTCCCGGTGAAAGCGGTGAAATTTTAAGATTTTTTAAGGAAGCTCACGATTTTATTCCTTATTGCCTTAATTTGAATTTATTAATTTCAATTGTAACGGTTATCTTACTTGCCATATTTGCATTTAAAAAAGAACAAATCGGTTTTAAAACTATAACTTTAATATCATTAATATATGTATGCTTATTTATAAGATTATATAATACACCTCTAATGTCTGTATATCCTATGTGGGAACAGCATTTTAGGACAATTCCCTGTTATATTATACCTATTGTATTTCTAATAATGTATTTAACGGACAGGTTTGGCGGAGTTAAAAATCAAAACAAGTATATGAATTTAATTTGTATAGTTTTATTATGTTCCATAACCCAAACAATATGGCAAAATGTTAATACTTATTGGTGGGATAATAACATAAATTATATGAAATCAGAGTTAAATAAAATTGAGGATTTACTTTATATTCCCTCAGAACATGAAGAAATATCAGGTTTTCATAATGATAAATTACGCAGATACATCTGGCACGGAATATATGCTCCGACAAGCATATTATTTTCCGATAATTATGAGCAAAAAACTCTGCTTATGAACTACGACGAACCTCAAGATGATGGTAATTTAACCTTTAGAGAGTGGCTCTACATCCCTAAAAATATGGAAAATAAAATGGCAATTCCTTACGGCGGATTTATAAGTATAAAAAATGAATTCTGGGATTTAACCTCCTGCGCTAAGGCACTTGATAAATATAACCGAGAACATCAAATCCAAACGAGAGAAAATCTGCTATAATAAAAATATGAAAGAAACAGTAAAAAACATACTGGAAAAGTACATAAATATAAGCTGTGAAAGCACAATAATCGTAGGTTTTTCGGGCGGTTGGGATTCCATGTGTCTGCTTGATATAATGAACAAATTATCCCATGAATACGGATTTTTACTTGTAGCAGCTCATCTTAATCATAATTGGAGAGGGAAAGAATCCGAAGCGGAAAAAGAAAGATGTCTTGCCTTTTGCGAAGAAAACGATATTACGTTTATATCAGATACTCTTGCAGAGGGCATGAAAGCGTCAGAGCTTGTCGCAAGAGAGATGAGATATGACTTTTTTAAGCGCTGTGCGGAAGAATTTGAAGCTGACGCTATTTTAACCGCACATACAAAAAGCGACAACGCGGAAACAATTTTATACAGAATTATAAAAGGAACAGGCTTAAACGGGCTTGAAGGAATACGCGAAGTCCGCGACTTAGGCGGGTTTAAAGTAATTCGACCTATATTAAATTTTTCACGAAAAGATATAGAAGAATACTGCATAAAAAATGAATTATACCCGAATAATGATTCAAGTAATGTAAACACAAAATATGCACGCAATAACATCCGCCACAATATCATGCCCGCAATAAAATTAATTAATCCGAATATAGAAAACTCATTAATCACACTTGCGGAAATAGCTTCAGGCAATAACAAAGTAATAAACGAGTTAATGGCAAATATTGAAAAGCAAATAACCATAGGCAACAAATGGCTTACACAAAACTTTTTAATATTAAACTCCGCAATAAAACAGCATTTTATATATAAACTGCTTGTAAAAAACGAACTTGAGCCGAGTTTTACAAAAATCCAAGAATTAATAAATTTTATATCCGAAAACAGAAATTCAAAAACAGGAAAAACCCTTTCAATAACAAACGACCTCTGGCTTTTTGTATCACATAAATATACATATTTTATCCACTCCGATAACTATGAAAAAATAGAAGAAGAAATAAAAATTGAAGGAACCGGTGAATACATTATCGGCGGGAAATACAAAGTAATAATAGAAAAAAATAATCATAAACCCGAAAAATACCCGAAAGCAATAAGTCCTGTTGCTTATGCAAATATAAAAGATGAAATGTTCCCGTTAACCCTGCGCTCGCGCCGAAACGGAGATATAATTCAACCGTTTGGCATGCAGGGGAAAATGAAGCTGAAAAAATATTTTATAAATAAAAATATACCCGAACACGACAGAGAGAAAATTTTGTTATTATGCAAAGATAAAGAAGTATTATGGGCAATAGAATGCGGAGTAAGCGAAAAATTACGCGCCGATGATATTCCGCAATACAAACTCACCTTGGAGAAATTAAATAATGATTGAAGATGATATTAATTTAAAAAACATTAAAGTTCTGATTACCGAAGCCGAAATACAAAATAAATTAAAAACACTGGCTGAAAAAATAGAAAAAGAATTCCCTGCTAATGAAGAAATATGCGTAATATGCGTGCTAAAAGGTTCTGTAATGTTTTGTGCGGATTTGGTAAAACACCTAAAAAACATGGTGCAAATGGAGTTTATCAGAATTTCAAGCTACGGAAACGAAACGAAATCATCAAATAATTTACAGGCAATAGATTTAACTCTGCCAAATTTAGCCGATAAAAATGTGTTAATAGTTGAAGATATAATAGATACAGGATTAACGGCAAGATTTTTAACGGATTTATTTAAAATTAAACATCATCCTAAAAAAGTATTATTTATATCATTATTAAATAAAAAATGTGCAAGGCAGGTAGAAATAGAACCCGACTACTACGGATTTGAGGTGGATGATAAATTTGTAGTCGGCTATGGATTAGATTATAAAGGATATTTTAGAAATCTGCCTTATATCGGGTATTTTCCTAATTAATCCAATGCCGAAAAAACATATTTTTAAACTGAAATAAAATAAACTTTAATCTCTTTTTATAAATATTTTCGTTTGTCCGCACAAAAGTAACAGCCTCATTATATTTATGAGTACAATATTTAATGATAAATTTTACCTTTTGAATGTCTAATTCAACTGTTGTATCAGTTCGTATCACCATAATTTGTTACTGTTATTTTCCTTACAATAAAAATAAAGTAAAAAAATAAAGCAAAATTCCACAAAAATAAAAAATTGTTACAAAGTTAACAATTATTCTTCAACAACATTTTCCATTGCAACATTTTTAAGTTTTTTTTCAATTTTTCTGTTCCAAGGTAAATCTTGTCTAAAGATATACTCATAACCCGTGACTTCACCTTTAGAAAAAGAATGGAGCTGTTCATCGCAAAGTTGTTCAAATTCTTTTTGAATTTTTTGAGTAAATTCATGCCTGTCAAATTTAGCATTATCTGCGGTAATAATAACAGGTTCACCAACTTGAGCCAAGCATTCGGGTCTGTCCTCACGCAAAAAGGTATAATTAACCGCAAGCGGAATAAGATTAACTCCACCGTGTTTTTTAGCGACATTTTGAGCTATATAAGCCAAGCCGGTTTGAAATTCAATAGGTCTGAAATTCGGCGGTTTAACAATACCTTGAGGAAAAATCCAAAACCCCAAATCAGGTTCTTTAAGATTATCAACAATATATTTTAAAGAAATCATAGCTGCTTGTGCCGAAGCCTTATTTACAGGGAAAGCACCTATAAACGAAAACAGCGGAAACCTGTTCATTTCTTCAATCATCATACGCGGTTTAACTTTAAAAGCTCTGCGCATAAGATTATATCCGACAATCCCGTCCCACCAATTCATGTGAGGCGCATAAATTATACTGGGAAAATTTTTATCACGTCTTTCATTAAATGCTTCAAGATTTTTAATTCTAAGTGCATAAAACCTGTGACTTAGCATTCTAAAAAATACTAAATCGGCAATCCAAGTCCAAAAAGCATAATTGTGCGCTTTTCTAAATTTTTCTTTACGATTTCTAAGCCTTGTAGGTGGAATATCCGAATATAATTTTTCTGTCTTTTGCATACTTCAATTAACCAATATAATTATAACATTTTTTCTTAAAAATTAATCAAAAATCTCTTTAACGCTAACAGAATGTAAATTTTTCATATCATCAAGTTTTTTATAAATACATAAAACGGGAGCTTTATCACAGCTGCATATTTTAGCTGATATTTTAACATAATCCGCCTCATCATCTATTGTTTTATAACTGTAATCAATTATTTCGGGGAAAATATCAATAAGTTTTTTATATACCATTTCATAATCACTATATTTACACACAAAAGATAATTTAACTTTACGCATGTGTTTAAGATTTCCAGGTAATATTTTAAACTCAAAAATACGAATTAAAACTAGAATAGCAATAGCGAAAACAGCAGAAACAATAGCAATGCTAATTTTACCGCAGCCGCATGCCATTCCGATAGCAGCGGCAATCCAAAGAGTTGAAGCAGTGGTTAGCCCAGTAACGGTAAGCCCCTGTCTTAAAACAGTACCCGCACCTATAAAACCTATCCCTGTGATAATTTGAGCAGCGACTCTGGCAGGGTCACCCATAGGATAAAGACTTACTGCCGTTGAAAATCCATATATAGATAAAATCGTAAAAATACAAGAACCGAGGCAAACCATAATTTGAGTCCTCAATCCTGCCGATTTGTTTGTAAGTTCACGCTCTAATCCGATAGAAAAACCAAGAATAATGGATACTAATATTCTTATTAAAATATCCGCGTCCGCAATTTGAAAATAGTGTAAAAAGTTAGTCATTTAATTATCTTTCTCTGCTGTTAGGATCCACCGCATCTCTAATTGTATCACCAATCACATTAAAGGCTAAAACTGCAACAAAAATTAAAAAACCCGGAGTCAAAAGCCAAGGACGTGAAATAATATTAGCAAACTCTTGAGCTTCTTTTAACATATTACCCCAGCTGGCGTCAGGCTGTTGAATACCGAGTCCCAAAAAACTTAATCCCGATTCGGATAAAATATAAGACGGCACGCTTAAGGTCATTGCAACAATAACATAGCTAAGCGTTTGAGGCAGAATATGAAAAACAATTGTTCTGAAAGCAGAAGCGCCCATTGCCTCAGAGGCAGTTACAAATTCCCTTTTCTTGATAGAAAGCACCATACCTCTTACTACTCTTGAAAATCCCGCCCAGCCGATTAATGCAAGAATAACCACAATAAGCGCAAAGCGCTGAACACTTGTCATATTAGCGGGTAATATTGCCGCAAGAATTATTAAAAGGTAAAAACTCGGAATAGACATTATTGCTTCAGCTATTCTCATCATAATAAAATCAGTTTTACCTCCGAAATAACCTGAAATACCGCCGTAAATCATCCCGAGCGGAAAAGACACCAACAGCGCCAAAAAGCCTATTGTAAGTGAAATCTGCCCGCCGTATAAAAGTCTTGAAAAGTTATCACGACCGTTAATATCCGTTCCCAAAAGATAAAGCTCACCGTCTTTTTCCACATTATAAAAGTGTCTTTGGCAGGGAATTATTCCGAATAATTTATATTTATCGCCTTTCGCAAAATATTTAACTTTGTATTTATGAGTCCTGTCTTGAGTATATTTTGTGTCGTAAGTTTCTCTATCAAAACTGCGAATGTAATTATAAGTATAAGGCGCGCAAAGTCTGCCTTTTTCGTTAATAATATATATTTTAGAGGGCGGTGCATAAGCCTTATTGCGGTTTGAATATTCTTTAGAATACGGGCTTATAAAAGAAGCCAAAAAAACCGATATATAAAGAAAAACAAGGATATAAAACGCAACGCGGGCAAATTTATCCTGAATAATACTTTGAAAAATATTTTTATCGGCAATATCATTAAACTCGGGCAGATTAGCCATTATGCGACCTCCACTCTCGGGTCAACAATTTTTAAAAGAATATCCGCAAGCAGATTGCCCAAAACAAGCATAACAGTACCAATCATTAAAGAAGCCATAACAAGATTAATGTCAGACTTCATAACCGCTTCCAAAATAAGCCTGCCGAGCCCCGGAAATTGAAAAACATACTCCGTTAAAGCAGCCCCGCTTAATAGCGAAGCAAATTCAAATCCCAATAAAGTAACCATAGGGTTAACTGCATTTCTCAGCGCATGTTTATATATAACTTTATTTTCACTTAATCCCTTAGCACGTGCAAATTTAACATAGTCAGCTTCAAGCACATCAAGTAAATTGCCTCTCATCTGCCTCTGAAGCCCCGAAAGTGAAATAGTAAAAAGCACAACAACAGGTAACACCAGATGATGAAGCACATCTAAAACCTTATGTAAAGGAGTCATTTCAGAATAATTATAACTTGTAATTCCCCCTGTCGGAAACCAGCCTGTTTTTACGGCAAATATTAACAGCAAAAGCGCAAAAAAGAACGAGGGGATTGCCATTCCGATACTTGAAAGTATGGTTAAAATCCTGTCAATAGGTTTTCGCCAATTAAGAGCTGCAACTATACCAAGCGGAATACCGACAAGCCATGTAAATAAAATAACAAATCCCGTAAGTAAAAGAGTATTCGGAATACGCTCAAGAAGTTTATCGGATACCTTTTCGCCCGTAGTACAATACCCCAAATCTCCTTTAATAAAACTTTTTAACCAAAGTCCGTATTGAACAATAACAGGTTTATCCAGTCCTAAACGCTGAACTTCATAATCAAGAGTTTCCTGAGTAATAGATGGATTTAATTTTAACTCAGCTAACGGGTCAACAGGCGCAAGCCTTATCAGAAAAAAACTAATTATTGATACCATAAACAATAACGGTATCGTTTGAATAATCCTCTTAAAAATGTAACCTGCTAAATTCATACGCTAATTTTAAAATATATGATAATTTTTGGCAATTAGTCTTAAATAAACCGAATTATGTAAATTAATATTTCAAATGTTATATAAAAGTAAGATTTTCTATTGAAATATTTGATAAAATAAACTTAATTATCGGAGAAGTAAAATGAAAGTAAATTTTGGGGAGCAAATAGGCACAAGCCGTGTATTTCAAGACATGCTGACTCCGTCCGTGAGAGAAGTTTCATACATTAAAAAAGAAGAAAAAAAAGACACTTTTGAACCGAAAAACATAAAAGAAATGGTTAGAAATAATAAAAAAATTATAATACTGGGAGCTTTGGCAGGCGCAGCAATTATAGGGGCAATAGCCGTAAAGAAAAACCTGTTGCCGTTATTTAAAAGTGCTGTACAGACAGCAGAAAACGAAGTAAAAAATCTTGAACCGGCGCCAAAAACAATAACGGGAGAATTAATAGAAACTGCAAAAACATTTTTAATAAATGACGTAAAAACAACCGGCGAAGCAACTGCAAACGGAGTATGTTTTTACGGTCCCGATTCAATAGGGAAAGAAGAAGCAATAAAAGGATTTTTAGGAAGTTTACAGGATGCAGGGTATAAAATTGAACATGTACCGCGTGCAAAAGATAAACCCTTAAATGAAATAAGCAGTACGATAGTTGATTTTATACAAAAAGCGGAAGAACAATTTACAAAAACAAAACAAAGAACTGCAATAGTAGTAAGAGATTTAGACCAAATAGCAAAAGACAGAAATTTAAGCGGAGGAAAGACAAGCTGTGTTGTAAGCTCTTTAATTAAAACGCAGGATTGCAGAAAACACGGATTCACTTGGATATCTGAAGCGGTTGATATAACAAACGCAGACATTGCTGTTCGAAGACCGGGAAGAATGGATCATCAAATATTAACAATCCCTTCAATAAAAGATGATACAGCAGTTTGGAATAAATATATTGAGTTGGTAGAAACATTTAAAGATTCTCAAAAACGTGACAATTTATTGGCAGAAGCAAAAGAAATACTAAGCAAAAAAGGGATATAACATTATGATTATAAGCGCAATAAACGGAGTAACCCCGATACGTGAAAACCAAACAAGAAAAAATCAAGCAATAAGAGTTGAAGATAGTAATTCAAAACCAATTATAGAACAGTCAAACGGCACTTATGGCAAAGCACTTATCGGCATACAAAACGGGAAAAAGTCACCCTCTTTTGGTATAGACCCGTTTATTTTAGGATATTTAGCAATATATGCAGGAGTAATAGGAGCAGCAGTTTACCAAGGCAACCGTCAGGAAAAACAAAGACTTGAAGAAGAAGCAAGATTAAAACAGGAAACACAAAATGAAATTAATCAAATTTCAAAACAGTTAAGAGTTTCATACGAAGAAGCAGCAAAATATCATAGCGAGTTTTTGGGGTTAGCTGCAATACCCCTTACCAATGACGGGCATGAAATAGGATTAAATGCCGTACAAGGCTATGGAGTTGAAAAATACAGACTCGCGGTAGATTTAATAGCACCACTGGCAGGAAAACAATTTAGCGACAGGTACATATGCATTAATAATAAAATTCCAAACGGGGTATTACTATATGGTCCTACCGGCGGAGGAAAAACTTATATGGCTGAAAAAGTATGCGAACATTTAAGATATCTCGGAATAAAAGTAGAAGATGTGGAATTAAACGGAAATAACCATGCTCAAAACGTCAGAAATATAAAACAAGCGTTTGCAAAAGCGGAAGAACATTTTAAAGAAACAGGGAAATATACGGTAATAAACTTTAAAGATGATGTAGATAACTTCTTTATGGACAGAACAAATCATCCGGAATGTATTAAAGAAGTAAGAGCAATGTTAAGCTGTGCGGATAAATGTGCTCAAAGAGGTGCCGTTTGGATAGGTGCAGCTAATAATCCCAAATTAATGGATTCGGCAATATTGCGCCCCGGCAGAGCTGATTTAAAATTAGCAATCGGTGATATGAAAGATTTTGCGGTTGGAGATATGATAAAATATACTCTTTACAAGTATGATGAACAAGAAAGTACAAAAGATTTTGATTATTCCAAAGTTACAAAATATCTGAGAGATAATCTATTAGTATTTACACCCGCAGAATTGGAATTATTCATAAGTCAGGCAAAAAATCATAAAATTGTACCAACACAAAATATTAATGCCGATATGGTTATAGCTGAAATACAAAGATATTCGCTAAATGATTTTCCGTCATTAAATGAGACAATTCAAAAAAGATTTGAATCAGATAAAAAATACATACAATCATTAGATGAAGATCAACCAAAACCAAAACCAAAAACAAACAAAAACAAAAAAAATAATATCTAATGTATATATTTTTATTTACATGATTAAAAAAATATTGTAAAATAAAAAAACAAATTGAGAGATTTGGGATAAAAATAAAAAAATCAAAATGCGTAATTTATTACGCGTTTTTGGTAACTTTGGAGAAGGTGAGGGATTAGTCATGGCAAATTTAGAAGAAGAGCAGTTGTACGTTATAAAAAAAGACGGCACTAAAGAAAAATTTGACCTGCAAAAAGTTGTAAATGCCGTAAAAAAATCGGCAAGACGTGTGTTAATTGACTTTACGGAGGAACAATTAAATAATATATGTTCAATCGTTGAAAAAGAAGTGAAAAACACAGGACATAACGAAATACAAATTCAAGAAATGCATAATATAGTGGAAGAAGCACTGGAAAATGTTAATCCGAAAGTATGTCAGAGTTACAGAAACTATCGTAATTATAAGCAAGACTTTGTAAGAATGCTTGATAAAGTGTATCAGGAAAGCCAAAAAATAATGTATATCGGAGATAAAGAAAATTCAAACTCCGATTCGGCTTTAGTATCAACAAAGCGTTCATTAATATTTAACCAATTAAATAAAGAATTATACAAAAAATTCTTCTTAACAGTTGAAGATTTACAGGCAATCCGCGACGGATATATATACATTCACGATATGTCAGCAAGACGCGACACCATGAATTGCTGTTTATTTGATGTAGCGGAAGTATTAAAGGGCGGATTTGAAATGGGCAATCTTTGGTACAATGAACCAAAGACCTTAGCCGTAGCATTTGACGTTATAGGCGACATAGTAATGGCAGCTGCAAGTCAGCAATATGGCGGATTTACCGTTCCCGAAGTCGACAAATTACTTGCTCCTTATGCCGAAAAAACATATAATAAACAGTATGAGCGCTATATTTCTATGGGCTTAAACTTTGAACAAGCAAGAAAAGAAGCGTTAAAAGATGTTCAAACTGATTTTGAACAAGGTTTCCAGGGCTGGGAATATAAATTCAACACTGTTGCATCATCAAGAGGCGATTATCCGTTTATAACAATAACCTTTGGGTTAGGAACAAGCGAATATGAGAAAATGGCATCCATTGCCGCTTTAAATACAAGAAAGAACGGACAAGGTAAAAAAGAATGCAAAAAACCCGTATTATTCCCGAAACTTGTTTTCTTATATGATAAAGAACTCCACGGTAAAGGCGGAGAATTAGAAGACGTATTTGAAGCAGGCTTGGAATGCTCTCAGCGTTCAATGTATCCCGACTGGTTAAGTTTAACGGGTGACGGATACGTTGCAAGCATGTATAAAAAATATAAAAGAGTAGTATCGCCAATGGGCTGCAGAGCTTTCTTATCACCTTGGTATGAAAGAGGCGGAATGAAGCCCGCTGATGAAAACGATAAACCTATATTTGTAGGAAGATTTAATATCGGTGCTATCAGCCTGCATTTACCTATGATTTACGCAAAAGCTAAAAAGGAAAGCAAAGACTTTTATGAAGTTCTTGATTACTATTTGCAGCTAATCAGAAAAATCCATATAAGAACTTACGATTACTTAGGTGAAATGAGAGCTTCAACGAACCCTCTGGCATACTGTGAAGGCGGATTTTACGGTGGTCACTTAGGTTTCCACGATAAAATTAAACCGTTATTAAAGGCAGCAACAGCCTCATTCGGTATAACAGCTTTAAATGAACTTCAACAAATCCATAACGGTAAATCACTTGTAGAAGACGGTAAATTTGCAGTTGAAGTTATGGAATACATTAATAAACGTGTAAATGAATTTAAAGAAGAAGACGGAAACTTATACGCACTATACGGCACACCGGCAGAAAGTTTATGCGGATTGCAGGTTACTCAATTCCGCGAAAAATACGGTATAGTTCCGAATGTATCAGATAGAGGCTACGTATCAAACAGTTTCCACTGCCATGTAACGGAAAATATAACTCCAATACAAAAGCAGGATTTGGAAAACAGATTTTGGAACTTGATGAACGGCGGTAAAATTCAGTATGTTAAATATCCCGTTTCTTATAATAAAGAAGCAATCAGAACATTAATTGAACGCGCAATGGATATGGGATTTTATGAAGGTGTAAATTTATCACTTTCATACTGCGACGATTGCGGACACCAGGAATTGAACATGGATGTCTGCCCGAAATGCGGAAGCAGAAATTTAACAAAAATAGATAGGATGAACGGTTATCTTTCATACTCCAGAGTAAAAGGTGATACTCGTCTTAACGAAGCAAAAATGGAAGAAATAAAAGACAGAGTAAGTATGTAAAGATATGAATTACCATAATATAACAAAAGATGATATGCTAAACGGTGACGGGCTTAGGGTCGTATTGTGGGTTGCAGGATGCAACCACCAATGTGAGGGATGTCAAAACCCCGTCACTTGGGATATAACAGGGGGACTTCCCTTTGATGAAGCAGCTGAAAATGAACTTTTTGAGGCTTTGGATAAACCGTATATATCGGGAATAACTTTTTCGGGCGGTGACCCTCTGCACCCGTTTAACCGCGGTGAAACCTTCCGCCTTATGCGAAAAGTCAAAGAACAATACCCCGGTAAAACCGTTTGGGTTTATACGGGATTTTTATGGGAAGAATTTAAGCAAAATCCAAAAATGAAATATATTGATGTTCTTGTTGACGGAAGATTTATAAAATCATTGAACGACAATAATTTATGCTGGATTGGAAGCTCCAATCAACGTATTATAGATGTTCAAAAGACTCTTGAAAAAGGTGAAGTTGTTTTGCATTATGACAATAATAAAAAACATTCAAAAGGATAAAACAATGGATTATAGTATTTGCAAAAATACACCGCCAAGAGAAACAGTTAAAAAAAATAAAAAATATATTAGAAGTTATAAAAACAATATTCAAAACCAAAACAACTTAAAAAATATAATCTGAATTTTTCAGTTTTATTATAAAATTTAAGGTAACTATATACAAAGTTACCATATTTTTTTATTAAATTTTAGTAAATTAAATATTTCCCCTCAATCACAAACGGGAAGTGAAAAGGTTATCGCTGTTCCTTTATTATCCCTGTTCTGCGCACTAATTACTCCGTTGTGAGCCTCTATTATTTTTCGACAATTGTATAACTCCAAACTGTAACCTATCTTCCTAAACTTGTTTGAACACGTTATAAATTCCGAAAAAATATCCTCCAAAAACTCATTTTTCTTCGGATAACCGTAATCTATAAATGATACATTTACTCTGTCCTCCATGTTTTCTATTTGAATTATTATCTTTGAATTGTTACAGCTCTGCTCCGACGCATTAATTATTAAATTGTTTATTACTTTCCCGATTTCTTCAATATCAATTTCGGTATACTTAATTCTGCCTTTTACTATAAATTCAACCGTTTGATTTTTCTTGTCCAATACCCCCGACAACCCCAAACACTTCTCTTTTACAAGATTTACTATGGAATACCGCTGCTTTTGCAGTTCGTATAAATTAAATTCATTCTTGTACTTTATTAAAAGATTGTCTGTCATATAATTCATAAATCTGCAAGAGTTTAACAGCTCCTCAAGCACATTTTTTAACTTTATTTCAAGAGTACCAAACCTGTTTTTTAATATCAGCTCTAATACTTGTATGCCTGCTCGTATCGGGTTCTTTAAATCGTGCGTCAGTATATCAATAAATGTTTCTTTTTGAATTTTGTTTTTTATCTCCTGCGTTATATCTTGAACTATTACGGAATACCCTTTTAACTGCCCGCTTTTATTCTTTATCTTGCATATATGGACATCCATTGGTATTGCACTAAAATTATTTTTGTCATTGAATATCAGCTTTACATAAAAATGATTTTTTGAGGAATTTTTAAAATTTTCAAAATTAATTACCAGATTTTTATTCTCAAATCCCGAGGTTAAATATGTTATTTCAAACTTGTTATTTTTAAAATCGTACCTTGAATTTTGAAACAGTATGTTGAATTTTGAGTCAGTTATTATAATATCGCCCGCACAATACTTAGATATATGCGAAAAAGCCTGAGTTAAAATCTCGCCGTCTCTATTAAAAATATTTGAAGTAAAGTTCATTCCGCCGTCCGTTTTCAAATTCATTTATAATTTAAAATACAATTTGAAAAAATTTATTACCCATGAGGATATTAAAAACGGTTATTTGCCTATGCAGAAATTGTCAAAAATGTTGTTTAATATATCATCCGTTACAACTTCGCCCGAAACCTCAGAAATATACATCAGCGCAGATTTTATATCAATTGATAATAAATCTTGAAGCTCTTTATTTTGTGCGCCGATTAACGCATTTATTAAAGAATTTTTTGTGTTTTCAAGGCACATCTGCTGTCTTTTATTGGTTATAAATTCAATCTCGTTAAGATTTTGGCTGATTACCAGAGATTTTATCTTCTCTTTTAATTTATCCATATTCAGCCCCGTTTTGGCGGAAATACATATTGCAGTATCATCATTACGCCCCGAAATATCAGCTTTTGTCGCTATTTTTATATAAGACTTATTATTTATCGACTTAAAAATTTCATCATCTTCCATTGTATAACCGTCTGTTAAATCGTATAAAAACAGTACAACATCGGCTTCCTGCATATATTTTTTTGAATAGTCAATCCCGATTGCTTCAACTTTGTTGATATTATCACTCTCTCGAATGCCTGCCGTATCTATAATAGTTACGGGTATTCCGTCTATATCCAAAGTTTCATGCAGACAATCGCGGGTTGTGCCTGCTATATCCGTTACTATCGCACGTTCAAGATTTAATAAAGCGTTAAATAATGACGACTTACCTACATTCGGACGCCCCGCCAGCACAAGTTTTATTCCCTGTCTGAAAATATTTGAACTTTTTGAAAAACCTAAAATGCCGTTAATTTTATCAATAATATTCGTAAGAGTCTGCTCTATATAATCATATTCAGGTTCTTTTACATCTTCGGGGAAATCAATACCCGCAGTTATTTTAGATAACAGCTCCATAATAGAGCTTCTTATATTCTTTACCTCAAGCGAGAGCTTGCCAAACAGATTTTTAGCACTGTTCAGCGCAAATTTCTCGGTCGGAGCCTGTATTAAATCAAGCACCGCTTCCGCTTGTGATAAATCCATTTTACCGTTTAAAAATGCCCGCTTAGTGTATTCACCCTTTTGAGCAGGTCTTGCACCATATTTGTATGTTAAATCCAATATCTTATTTGTTATATGCACTCCGCCATGACATTGAATTTCTATTACATCCTCGCCTGTATAACTGTTCGGAGCTTTAAACGGCAGTATTATTACATCATCAATCTTTTCACCGTTTTCTTCAATATCACCGTGGTATATTCTGCCCGCAGTTAAATCCTTAGATGAAAATATTTTATTAATAATATTAAACGCTTCACCGCCCGATATACGTATAATACTTACTCCTCCGTTTCCGATTGGAGTAGCTATCGCGCTTATTGTGTCCGTTTCATACTGATTTTGCATATTTCCCTCAAATTAATTATAACTTAAACTTTTCTCATTAATAATAATTTTTTATTATTATATCTTAAAGATGTATTTTAGGTGTCAAATTCAATATTGTTACATAATTTTACATATGGTCTAAACCATGTCAAATTCATGATTTCGGAAGTTTTTAAATAAATAATTTTTAAAATTAGACTTGAAAAAAGGAGAAAAAATTTTATACTGAAAATATGCGGATTTCCCAAAATGGTGAAACGGGACGAACAGCAATGTATAAGCTGTATGTTAAATAATTTATTTAAATAAAGGGATAAAAATGGTTAGAGATTGGGATGAATCAGAACATCCAAGGGATGATGAGGGAAAGTTTACTTATAAAAACGGTGGAGTTGTTTTAAAAACTGATAATATTAGCAAAAGTAATAGTTCTAATATTATAGATAGATTGCATTATGGAGATTTAACAGCAAAAAAATTGTTTGAAGAAGCTGAACAATTTAGACTCAGAGCTGAAAAAACTTATAAACCTAATTATATTTCGCAAGATTTAAAAAATATCATTGATGACATAAAAAATACTGTTGTAGAAATTAAAGATGTAGGGAGAAGAACATTGGGGGATATTATTCCCAATTTAGAAAATTATGTTGAAGATAATCGAACCGAGGAAGATAAATTACTTGATTTATTTTATCCGACAATGAAAGAAGAACATCCATTCAAAACTGACTGCAAATTATTTGCAAAAGGAGCTGTAGCATTTATAAATGAATTCAATAAACGAATTGAAACACAAGGCATAAAACATATATCTTTTGATGACTTTGTTCACTCCCGCGGGTGGAATAATTTTATAACAACTGCAATAAAAAGTACTATTTATCTAAATAATTACTTACATTATGTTCAAACGGCTACTGGAATGGTATTTAATCCAACTAAAGTTATAGAAAATATAGATAATGACCAATTAACAGATATGATAAACGATTACCTTGACGGCAGTATTATGTCTCAAACAGTATTAAAAAATGTGATAGGAAATAATACAGCAAATTTGTTAAGATTATCGGGTAAAGATAATGACCCTAATATAGCATATACAATATTTGCAGATAAATATAATTCTCCTGATGATCTGCCTGATAATCTAAAAAAATACACTCCAATGATAAAAGAAATATTAAAAAAACAAAATCTTAACGAAAATTCTAAAGGATTTTATTTTGGAAAAAATTCTTCTTTAGCTAAAGATATTGCAAAAAGTGTTGAATTAAAAACTTTTTTACTTAATCATCTTAATGAATTAATTAATTTTGATAAAATAAATGAAACAATGGATTTTTCTAAAAATGACTTATATTACAGCATAGGGAAAGCCTATGTTATGAATATACAACTTAATTATTTTAATAACCATATAATAGGGGACTTAATAGACACAACAGACTACAATAATGATGATCCAAGAAATGTAGTACGAGCAGCAAGAAGATTGCAAGAAGAGGGTAAAATTGAACCTAAATTTATAATAGTCCATTTTTCCGTTCCGCTTAAAGATATTATAAATTTAAAACAACAATGGTAATATAATAAAATGATGAAACATCCTATAAGCAAAATATTTATAACATTATTTACCATAGTAAATTTATTTATCTTAAGTAAAATACCTAACAGGCTTAACGAACAAAGTTTTTACAGTATTTGGGTATTAATAATAACTAACATTTATATTTGGTTAATGTATTTTCTTTTTATTCTAAACAAATATTTAAAGGGGAATTTGGAGAAAAAAAAAGAAACTCTAAATATATACAACCCCTCACCTTTAAAATCATACATAAAGCCATCTATAATTATTTTATCAATTGCATATATTGGTATATTAATATATTTTTATCAATATATATATGATTTGCAAATACTTGCTGAAATAATTTTTTTATTAATATTTAGTAATATACCAACAATTTTAACTTTATTCTTAATATTTTTATCATATTTTTTAAATAAAAATTTATTTTTAAAATTAGCAAAATACTTTTTAGCCTCAACTATTTTTGTATATACATTATTTCATTTATTTTTGACATTCCTTATAAGCGGATTCTTTTTTGGTCAAGCTCCATAGATATAAAGGCATAACTCCAAAATACAAAAAGAAAGCTCGTGTTATAATAATAAAATTATGAAACATCCTATAAGTAAAATATTTATAGTATTATTTACCATAGTAAATTTATTTGTATTAGGTACAATATCTGACAGGCTTAACGAACACCGTTTTTACAGTATTTGGGTATTAATAATAACTAATATTTATATTTGGTTAATGTATTTTCTTTTTATTCTAAACAAATATTTAAAGGGAAATTCAGAGAAGAAAAAAGAAACACTAAACATATACACTCCCTCACCTTTAAAATCATGCATAACACCCTCTATCATTATTTTATCAATTGCATATATTGGTATATTAATAAATTTTTATCAATCTATGGATGATTTGCTAATACTTGCTATGATATTTCTTTTATTAATATTTAATAATGTACCAACAATTTTAATTTTATTTTTAATATTTTTGTCACGTTTTTTAAATAAAAATATATTTTTGAAATTGATTAAATACCTTTTAGCCGTAGTTGCTTTTATATATACCTTATTTCATTTATTTTTTATGTTTTTTATAAATTTCTTTATTTTTTGCGGTTCGGATTGCACCAAACCATAGTCCTATTGTAAAATAAAATAAATTGTAGTGAGGTTATTATGACTGATTGTATTTTTTGCAAAATCGCAAACGGGGAAATCCCCTCTAAATTTATTTATGAAGATGACAAAGTAGCTGCATTTAATGACTTAAATCCGCAAGCTCCCGTTCATTTTCTCGTTATACCTAAAAAACATTATGCTTCACTTAATGATATAGACTCAAAAGAAGCATTTGCCGATATCTTTTCCGCTATCCCAAAGATTACGGCAAAACTCGGGATAAAAGAATACAGAACTGTAATAAATACAGGCGCAAGCGCAGGACAAACGGTTTTCCATATCCACGTCCACGTTATGGCAGGTCGTGAATTTACTTGGCCTGCAGGGTAGAACTAATGTATAACCGTTGGTATGATAAATACAGCGATTTAAAATCATTGCTTGAACTTTTGGAAACCATTGACAAGCAATATATTGACATAATTGCACAGGATTTTCTACAAATCATACTGGAAAAATATGCGCTCAACTTTGATGAAGCAATACAAAAAATGTCTGACAACGCACCGCCAAGGTATAGCAGATGGTACGACGAAAACTACGACCTGCACACATGTATTGAATTTATTAAGACTCTGGATGATAATGAGAAAAAAGAATTGATTAATTCTTTTATAATGTCACTTGCAAGTTTTATAACGAATGCGGATAATGGATAAGAAAAATATATTAATAACAGGCTCGAGCCGAGGAATAGGACTTGAAATCGCAAAACATTTTGCGTCTGATTATAATGTTTACATCACGGGCAGAGGCGAAAAAAGACTCTATGAATTGTGCAGTAAATACGGGTTTGCAGGATATAGCGCCCGCGATTTATCTTTAACCGACGGAGCCGAAAGCCTTTTATTCGCTTTGAATAAAGATTTTGATATTTTAATAAACAATGCGGGAGTCTATTTTTATAACGCAATTGAAAATATGCTTCCCGAGGATATAGTAAAATCAATAGTTTTAAATTCTCTAACACCTTACGAGCTGATTAGACGCACAGTTCCTTATATGAAGAAACAAAAATGGGGCAGAATTATAAACATCGGTTCAATTTCGGGAGTTATGGGTGAGGCTTATGCTTCCGTTTATTCCATGACTAAGGCTTCTTTAATAGGATTGACAAAGTCTTTGGCACTTGAACTTGCGCAAGATAACATTACCGTTAACATAATCAACCCCGGCTGGGTGGATACGGAATTAATTAATAACGAAAATCTTGATGAAAATTTTTCCAAAGATGAAATTCTTGAAACAATCCCTCAAAAAAGATTTGTCACTCCTGATGAAATCGCCTCCGCTTGTGAATTCTTAATCTCCGACAAAGCTAAAACCATTACGGGACAATCAATTAACATCTGCGCAGGACTATCTCTCGGGTTTTAAAATTTAATTTTAATCTTTTATACTACCTTGGTTATTAATACATTTGCTCTTAAATAAAAGTATTATAAAAAGGTTAAGTAAAAGGAGATTGTTATGAAAAAACTTGTTGTTAAATTCGGCGGAATAATTGTTGATATTATGGCAATAATAACTCTTATAGGTTTGATTATTTCCACTGTAATGATGATTAGCTCACAAGGTTTATGGGCAGGCTTGAGCGTACTATGGGCAGGACTTGTAAGTTTTGTATTTGTTTTCTTCCTGATTTATCTTGTTATGTCCATGAACGATAAATTATCAAACATCAACTGTGATAATTCAAATAATTACTAACTTTAAGCGGAGTGAAATTCTCCGCTTTATTAATAATTATCGGGAGTTAAAAATAACTCCTTTTCCCTTTCTTGATTTACATTATTTTCTTCTTATATTTGTATTAAAAGTTATGTACGTTAAATAATTAATAACTGAATAATATATTATCCCCATAAGAAATAATATATTAACGATATCACTGTATATACTCAGAGGTTCTAAAAACTGATAATTATTTTTATGCAGGACAATATATAAACTTCCGCCAATTAAATATAAAATATTAATCCACAGATAAATTAATTTTTTATTGTTAAATATTTTTAGTTCCAAAAATTTTTTAAAATTGTTAATTTTAAATATTATTACAAACAATAATGCTGAAATCCAAAATCCCAATTGGTGAAAGATTAAATTATATTTATAATATTTAAAGTTTATAAAGGCAGAGGTATAAGATATTTCGTCATGATATTGATTATAAATTTTCCCCAATACTTCTCTATCAAAATATATATCAGGGCAATGAAATTGGCAGCTGATTAATAATATCAAACTTAGCAATATTACAATAAACGCAAATAATTTTATCGGATTTGTTATTATAGACCGCATTTTTACCTCTATACGTATATTATTTTTTTTGATTTTTTAATGCTGTTTCCACTTCTGCTCTTGGTATTATAACACGATAAGCGTATTGTCTTTAAATTTATAAATTAATATAATATTTCTATGAAAAAGTTTGTTATTATTTTAATAGTCATATTTTCAGTATTTTTAAGTATATTTTTTTATAAACGTAATAATGAAATATGCGGATATAAAAAATATGAAACAGTAACTTTAGATGAGTTTCTTTATTCCAAAGAAGCTCCCGAAAATTGGAAACACTTAAGTAAAAATTCCAAAGGTGATGTTATTTATAATGATAAAGTTATTATTACGGAAGATAAAAAAACAATTAATGATAAAACAGCTGTTGACTCTGTTTCCTTATTAAAAATATTGGTAATAGCTGATGGAGCTGTTCCTAAAGAAAATTGTGATGAAAGTGATACCATTACTAATGGTATTTTAGGTTGTTATATTTATGGAGATGAAAGTTAAAATTTTATTTCTCATCAGGTGTAAAAAATAATTCCCCTTTTTTATTATTGTACCTTGTCCAAATCCAACCTGAATAATATTGTCTTAATAATTACGAATTAGTATAATTATTTTATGAAAAAATTGATTATTGTATTTATAATTTTTATTTTAACAAATAATTATTCTTTCTCTAATGCAATAGATGATATAGAAAGAACTAGGCTTAATTGTATGCATACAAATAATCAATCAGATTTTGTTATGGCTGAATGTAATTATCAAGCAATTAATTTATACAATAAAGAAATTAATAAAGAATTAAAACTTTTAAAAAAAATACTAACTAGGGATAAATATAAATTATTATCAAAGTCCAATGAAAGTTGGGAAGCATATATTAACAATAATAATTTATTATTAAAAAATTTATTTGAAAATCAAAATTATGCAGAACCACATTTAATAAGTTCAAGTATAAAATGCCAAAATTTAAAACAATATTTAGAAGAACTAATTACTATCCAAAAATATTTAAGTGAAATAAATGAATGACTTATAATTAATAATTCTTTTCTATAAATTTATCTATATTATTTAATCTGTTAATCCAACCATTATAATTTTCCTTTTGTTGAGGTATATTATTTTTCATACGTTCATAATGTTGTTTTCGTAGTTCAACAAACTTATTATAATCACCATTTGCTTCTTTATAATATTTTTTTGCATAATATGGACCATGATTAACGGCAGCGTCAAAATACATCAAGACCATACCTTTATCTTTAATTGAACTGGCACCAGATTCTTTCCAAAAATAATCATAATATATTTTTGTTGCTTCCCCTTTAGTTATATTTTTCACACTTTGAGTTGGAATTTTATTTCGTTTATTATACCAGTCATAAGTAGATTGAGTAACTCCAAGTTTAGTAGGGCCTCCTAAGTCTGCTTTTCTATTATTATATCCTCCTTCTTGCGGATATAAATATTCTAAAATTTGATTAAAATCCTTATCATTTTGCCAATCTTCTGTATCCGCAGCACCGCCTGTTACATAACCTATATCTTTTTTATTTATTTTTATTTGTTCAATATTAGGTTCTTCTTTGATTATTTCTTTTTTATCTTTCATTGACGGAAATAATATATCTTCTCTTGATAATTTTTCTTTTACAAAATTCCCCAATCCTAACCCTATATTATCGTAATTAATTTTAGGTAATTTGTCTTTCATCGTTGGAAATAATATATCTGCTCTGCGCTGCATTTTGTCTTCATAGCTTTCTCTATTTGATACTCCTCCGTTTTTAAAAGTAAATTTTCCCTCGTCATCACGTGGATGCTCTTCTTCTCTCCATTGTGTCATTTATATCCCCTTTCTTGATTTACATTATCTTGTTTCATACACAAGACATCTTTATATTTTTATTATACATCATTTTTTAATTTTATCAATCGAAAAGATATAATAATATAAAAATTTAATTTTACAATATAATGTAATCATGTATCAATACATGAATTCAGCCTTTTGTTAAAAATTATTAAAAAAACACATACCCGATTAAAAGATATGTGTTTTTTACTGTGGACGAAAATTTATTATACTGTTTGTTTAGTCATATTTAAGCATTTAACTACTGTATCTACTACCGTTTGTTGTTCTTCGGGAGTAATCTCGGGGAACATTGGTAATGACATTACTAATTTTGTATCTTTTTCCGTTAACGGCAGGTCGCCCTCTTTATACCCAAGTTCTTTATGCAGTTTTTGCAAATGTAAAGGCACAGGGTAATAAATCATTGCGCCTACACCGTTTTCCTGTAAAAGCTGATGAACTTTATCGCGGTTCTCTATCCTTATTGTATATTGATGATATACACAATAAGAGTTGTCAATTTCTTTAGGGGTTAATATTTCGGGATACTTCGCAAACATTTCATTATATCTGTAAGCGTTTTCTCTCCTTTCTTTATTCCATTCATTAACATAAGGCATTTTAACTCTTAAAATAGCAGCTTGAATTTCATCAAGTCTTGAATTTACACCAAGTTCATCATGATAATATCTTATTGCACCGCCATGGTTTCTTAAGGCAATGACTCTGTTATAAAGGTTTTCGTCATTGCAGGTAATCATACCGCCGTCGCCCATACCGCCCAGGTTTTTTGTAGGATAAAAGCTGAAGCAGCCGAAATCACCGAACGAACCTACTTTTTGTCCTTTGTATTCCGCACCGATTGCTTGACAGCAGTCTTCAACAACTTTTAAATTATGACGTTTTGCAATATCCATAATTTTATCCATTTCGGCAGGCTGCCCGTACAAATGAACAGGGATTATTGCCTTTGTTTTTGGTGTTATTGCGGCTTCAATTTTATTTGCGTCAATATTAAACGTATCGGGATTAATATCAACAAACACGGGAGTTGCACCGGCTAAACCTATTGCACTTGCAGTTGCAACAAAAGTAAATGCGGTTGTAATTACTTCATCACCCCTGCCTATATTTAAAGCTCTTAACGCTAAGTGAAGCGCATCCGTTCCTGAGTTTAAGCCTACGGAATATTTTGTTCCCACAAAATCAGCAAATTCCGTTTGGAACGCTTTATTGTGCTTGCCTAATATATAAGAGCCCGAAGCCAATACTTCCGTTACTGCTTTTTCAATTTCTCCGCCTATTTTTGCATATTGTCTTTTTGAATCTAAAATCGGAATCATACTAATCTCCTTAACTTCCTAACATATTATAATTATAGTTTACCATAACTTAAATGCGCCTTTACATAATCTTAATAACGGTTATATAATAAGACTATGCAAAACATCGGGGAAGAAAATATAAACGAACTTGAAAAGGCACAAATGGATTTTATATCCACCGTAAGCCATGAATTAAGAACTCCGTTAACAAGTATAAGAGGCTTTGCCGATACGCTTTTAACCTCTTATGACAGATTAACTCCCGAGCAGAGAGAAAAATTTTTGCTGATTATTAAAGATCAATCAAACAGACTTATTAATCTTGTTGAAAACTTGCTGACAGTATCTAAAATGCAATCCGATAAGGAATTAATGGTTTATAAAGCAACAGACACTTTACAAGCAGCGGAATATGCCATTCAAATAATAAAAAATCAATATAAAACACACAAATACATTCTTAATTACGATAAAAATCTGCCTAAAATCCTTGTTGACAGTGATAAATTACAGCAGATTTTAATAAATTTAATTGATAATGCTTCAAAATATTCACCCGAAAATACAACGGTAACGGTGAATATCTGCCAGAATTATAATGAAAACACTTTAACAATAAGCGTTAAGGATGAGGGAATAGGAATAAACAGCGAAGATATCGGGAAAATATTTAATAAATTTTCGCGTATTGACTCGCCATTAACAAGAAAAATCCAAGGCAACGGGCTGGGATTATATATTACAAAGACTCTCACGGAAAAAATGGGCGGAAAAATCAGTGTAGACAGTTCACCTAAAGGCAGTGAATTTAAAATAACATTTAAAGTAGCAACACCTGAAGATAACGGATTGAAGAAGATAAAAGAGTAAATATGTTAGCAAAAGCAGTATTAATAATAGATAAAAGAGTAGAACAATCCACCAGATATAAAAAAATACTGGAGAACAGCGATATAACAGTATTCACATCAGCTGATTTTGCAAGCTCTTTAAAAATAATAAATGACTTTGAACCCGATTTAATATTGATTTCAGACAGTATTGATTTTGATATTAAAAAAGCAATAGAACAAATAAGAGTTTTAACATATAACATCCGCCCCGCAATAATAGCACTGTCAAAATCCAATCACATACAGGATAAAATAGAATTATTAGACCTCGGGGCAGATGATTTTTTAAGCGAGCCGATAAATACGGAAGAATTTAAAGCAAGAATTAACGCGCATTTAAGACGGAGTCTTGAAAACAATTTTGTTGAAAATACAATGCTTTTTGACTCTAAAGTTTCTCATAAAATGATAAAACGCGAACTGAACAGCGCTCAAGAGTGGGCAATTATGCTGATAGATATAGATAACCTTGAATTTTATAAGGAAATTTACGGCGAGCTGGCGGCGGATAAATTATTGCAGACATACTCCGCAATTATAAAATCATCGTTAGAAAAAGGCGATTATATAGGTCAATTCGGCAAAGATGATTTTATTGTAATTACAACCCCCGAAAAAGCCGAAAAAATAGCGAATTACCTTGTTTACGCATTTGAAACCGTAGTTTCAAAGTTTTATTCAAAATCTGACGCAAAACGCGGATTTATGTTTATGCACGGTGATGAAGAAGCCGAAGATAAAGTAAATCTTGTATCGACAAGTATCGGAGTTATAACTAATCAATATAAGAAATACAGCGATATAAAACAAATAATAAGCTCATTAATTTCAACACACAAGCTGGCGAAGTATAAAACAGGCTCCGCTTATGTAGTGGAGCGCCCGAAAATAAGCGCCGATAATGCCGTAGAAGAAAAAGAAAAAAATAATAACATATTAATAGCAGAACCGGATGAAGCATTATCAATACTTTTAGAGGCAACGGCAAGACTTCAGGGCTACAACGTAAAAGTTGTTAATGAATTTGATGAAATATATAACGCAATAACTCAATATAATCCCGCAGTAATAATACTGGACGCAGGAAACAGCGAAACATTAAAGGGGCTTGAAGTTTGCAGAAAATTAAAATTTGAAACGCAAAACGTAAAATCAAATATAATATTTACAACAACACTTCACGATAAAGAAATGGTGCTGAATGCAGGAGCAGACTTGTATCTGCCAAAGCCGTACGAATTATCGGTAATATTCGGCTGGATTAAAAAATTTAATGACAACTACAATGAATAAGGAGATAAAAATGCAGGTAAAAATCGAAAAAAAATCAATACTTGATATAAGTGCCGACGTGATTATAGTTAATTTGTTTGAGGGTATAAAAACTCCCACAGGCGTAACAGGTATTGTTAATAAGGCATACAAAAATTTAATATCTGAATATGTAATAAAAAAAGAAAAATTTAACGGGAAATACGGCGAAATATATCAACTTCCGCTTCCAATATCGGGGAAAAAGTTATTTATAGCAGGGCTTGGGAAACAAAAAGAATTTACTCCCGTAAAAATAAGAGATTTAACCGCAAAAATAGTAAGAATATGTAATAAAGCAGGGAATGTAAAAAAAGCGGTATCAATACTTCATGGCGCAGGTATAGCAGGGCTTTGTCCCCAATTATGCGCTCAAATGATTACAGAAGGAGCAATATCAGGAACTTATGCTTTTAATAAATATAAATCCGACAAAAAAGAAAACAGCTTAAAAGAATTTGTAATTGCTGAAATTGACAACGAAAAATATAAAAAAGCAAAAATCGGTGTTGAAACGGGAACAATAACGGCTAACGCATTAAACCGTGCAAGAGATTTAATAAATGAATCTTCACAATACTTATATCCCGAAACACTTGCGCAGTACGCTGTTGAAAATTCGGGAGTAAAAACAACGGTATATAATAAAGCTCAAATTAAAAAAATGGGGATGAATGCGTTTTTAGCCGTAGGTCAAGGCAGTATTCATGAGCCTAAATTTATTCACATGGAATATAAGCCCGAAAAGAAAGCCAAAAGAAAAATAGCAATAGTAGGCAAAGGAATAACTTTTGACGCAGGCGGACTTGACTTAAAACCGCCGTCATCAATGCTTACAATGCGAGATGATATGTCTGGAGCCGCTGCCGTAATCTGCACAATGAGAGCGATTTCGGAATTAAAGCCGGATGTGGAAGTACACGGAATTATAGCGGCGTGCGAAAATATGCCGTCGGGCAGTGCATATAAACCCGGGGATGTAATCATAGCAAAGACAGGCAGAAGTATTGAAATTGATAATACGGACGCAGAGGGCAGAGTAACTCTTGCAGACGCTTTAGCTTACGCAGAGGAATTAAAACCCGATGAAATAATTGACATAGCGACTCTGACAGGTGCTTGCATGGTAGCTTTAGGAACTGTTTCAAGCGGTATAATGGGTAATAACGATAAGAAAATAAAAGATTTTATAAAAACCGCAGAAAATGCAGGCGAGCGTTTTTGGCAGCTTCCTATGTATGAAGAATATGGTGATACACTGAAAAGCGATATTGCAGATACCAAAAATACAGGTGGAAGAATGGGCGGAGCTTCTTCTGCGGGTGTATTTTTATCTAAATTCATTACAAAAAACACGCCTTGGATTCACTTAGATATAGCAGGCACCGCATTTTTAGATACCGCTAATTCTGAAGGCATAAAAGGCGCAACTGGCATAGGTGTCAGAAGTTTAATAAAATATATTACGGAGTAAATAAAAATAAATAAATAAATTCTAAAATGAAAAAATATAATATTTACATGACTTGAAATAATAATGTAATTTTCTTAACGAAGCAAACAGCACAAGCAATTCTCTGTTTGAGCCCGATAGGGCGAGTTAGAATTGCTTTAATGCTGAGTTAAAGAAAATAATTATTATTGAACGGAATGTAAATATTATATTTTTCATTAATAAAAAGAACTTAAAATTAGGATAATTATGTACAAAATAATTAAAAATACACATACAAAAGAAAAAAATGAAATTTCATTAATTGAAATAAAAAACAATAATTATGATAAAACAGTTTTAATAATAGGAGTATTCCACGGCGAAGAACCGCAAGGAAATTTTTTAATTAATGAATATTTAAAAACAGATATACAAGAAATTAAAAACCGATTGTTAATAATTCCCTGTTTAAATCCTGACGGGATGAAAAAAAATCAGCGTCAAAATGCAAACGGAGTCGATTTAAACAGAAATTTCCCTACAAAAAATTGGGTTAAGACGGAAAAAAATGAATACTGGGGCGCAGATGAAGCAGGAAGTGAAATTGAAACAAAATTTATGACGGAAATTATAAACGAATACAAAATTGACGCAATACTTTCAATTCATGCACCGTTTAAAATAGTCAATTATGACGGACCAGCCAAGGAACTTGCGGAAAAAATATCGGAAATAACAGGTTATAGAGTGCAAGCGGATATAGGCTACCCAACCCCGGGGAGCTTTGGTAATTACGCCGGAGTCGAACGCAATATTCCTACAATCACGCTTGAACTTCCTGAAGATGAAACAAACGAACAGCTTTGGAAAACCAATAAAGGCATATTTGATTTTTTGGCTAAAGAGTATTAACAAATGTAAATTTTTTATTTAAATATATAAAGAAAAGCCAAAACATGCCGACATGACATGTATATGAATCAGAAAAGGTAGTTCTATGTCTGTA
>CANPWQ010000019.1 GCA_947584965.1 Candidatus Gastranaerophilales bacterium
CTTTTTTCCATATATTCTACTTCTTTTGTGTTAAATCACAGTTAATATCATATCTTAAACATATTTTTTTTCAAACATAAATTTACAAATCGCAAAAAATTACAATTTAATTAAATGCAAAAGCGCAAATATATGCACCCGACCAGCAGTTTTGAAGATTAAATCCGCCCGTATAGCCGTCTATATTTAGTATTTCGCCTATAAAATAAAGTCCTTTTACAAGTTTTGACTCCATTGTCTTGGGGTTTATTTCATCTAAATCAACACCGCCTGCCGTTACTATTTCGCTGTCCTTTTTGAACGAATGCACATGCAGTTTTAAACATTTTATTGAATTTATTAATATTTCTTTTTCGTTTTTTTTGAGCTGTGCGCACTGTTTATCAATATCTATTGCGTTAATTTGGGCAATTTTTATAATAAAATTTTGGCTCACATACTTAGAAAATACGTTTTTTATTGTTTTTTTTGAGTTATCTTTAATAAATTTCTCAATATCCTCAACAGGTTCACTGTTCAAACAAAATATAACTTCAAGCGGATTTTCTTTTGTAATTTTTTTAAACGCATTAACAGCCGATACCTTAAATGCCAAAGGACCTGATATTGATTTATGAGTAATCAATAAATCTCCCGATAATTCTTTTTTATCGGTTTTTGCGCTTGCTAATTTAAAACTCAAACCCGAAAGCGAATATAAATAATCTTCTTTTACATCAAGAGCGCAAAGCGAGGGTTTAGGCTCTATTATTTTATGTCCCATAGCTTTTGCAAGTGCATATCCGTTTAAATGCCCGCCGGCTGAAATTATTACCCTGTCAAAGTTGTATTTAGCTTTATTTGTAACAACTTCAAAGCTGTCTGAACATTTTTTCACCTCAATAACTTTTTCTTTTTTATGAATGAAATTTGAGGTTTTTAAGTGGTTAGAAAGTATTTGAGCTGTTTTTAAAGCACTGTTTGATACAGGGAATACCCTTTTATCTTCCTGTACATAAGTTTCAATTCCTAAATCCTTAAAGAGTTTTCTTGTATCTTTTTGTGAAAACCTTGAAAATACTGACAATAAAAACTTTTCACCCCTCGGGTAATTTTTAACAAATTCTTTTACGTCGTCCTCGTCATAAGTCAAATTACATCTTCCCCCGCCTGTTGGTAAAAGAGTTGTAAAAGGTTCATTTTTGTCAAACCCGAAAACTTTAACATAAGGATTTTTAGCAAGTAAAACACTAACTAAACCGCCCGCTGCACCTAATCCGATAACCGCAATTTTAGATATCGACTCTTGTTCCATATAAAAAGACGTCATCTACCGTTTCTAAGTCTTCATGCAATTGAAGAAGCGATTTTTTATATTTAGGATGTTCGTAATCCGGAATTAACTCTAAAAGCGGAACAAGCGCAAATGCTCTTTCATGCAGATGAGGGTGAGGAATTTTTAAATCGGGTTCATCAACTGTTAAATCACCGTAAAATAAAATATCTATATCTATCTTACGAGCCTCATAATTCAGCGAGCTTGATTTTTCTCTGCCCATTCTGATTTCGGTATTTTTGCACAAATCCAAAAGTTCACGCGGAGAAAGTTTTGTTTTTACCTCAATAACTCCGTTCACAAACCAATCTAAATCCTTGTTGCCCCACGGCTCTGTTTCATACAAAGCCGATGTTCTTACGACAGTAACCATGCCGTTTTCACTTAGCAATTTTACCGCCTTCTGTAAATAGCCGACTTTATCTCCTACATTTGAACCTAAACACAAATACGCTACTGCCATTAGAACTCCTTAACTACATTGTATTATTGATTTGAAAAAATTACAACATTATTACTTTTTTAATTAAAATTTGTAATAATAATTAAAAGTTGAATTCATACACTTTAAATTTATGATAAACTTTAATTATGTTTACAGGATTAATTGAAGAACAAGGCGAGGTTAAGTCCTGCACTTTAACTCAAATGGGAATGGAATTATCGGTATTATGCACTAAAGTGCTGACTGATATCAGTTTAGGTGCAAGTATTTGTATTAACGGTGCCTGCCAAAGCGTTACAGCGTTTAATAAAAACTGCTTCAGCGTTCAGGTTTCAAATGAAACTCTTACCGTAACCAATTTTAAGGAATTAAAAATCGGAGATAAAGTTAACCTTGAACGGGCATTGACGCTTAATAAAAGGATTGACGGACATATTGTTTCAGGTCACGTTGACTGCATTGCAGAATTTATCGAATATAAAAACGACGGATTTTCCAAAACTCTTTTCTTTAAACTCCCTAAAGAGTTTACTAAATACGTTATTTATAAAGGTTCAATTGCCGTAAACGGAGTCAGCCTTACAGTTGCAAGCATTAATGATAATATTTTTTCGGTTGAGCTTATTCCCTCAACTTTAAAAGAAGTTAATCTTAAAAACCTCAAGAAAGGCGAAAAAGTTAACATTGAAACCGATATCTTTGCAAAATATATTGAAAAAATTTTTAATTCAAAAGATAATACAAGTAAAATAGATTATAATTTTTTAGCAGAAAACGGGTTTGTGTAAAATGAGCGAAATTAAATTTAATACAATAGAAGAAGCAATAAAAGATTTTCAAATGGGAAAGCCTGTAATAGTTGCAGATGATGAGGACAGGGAAAACGAGGGTGATGTTATAATTCCCGCCCAATTTGCAAGCGCAGATATAGTGAATTTCTTAATATCACACTGCAAAGGTGTTTTATGTCTTGCACTGACTCGTGAAAAGGCAGAAAAACTCGGTTTGAGTGAAATGGTAAGCCACAATACGGACCCCAAAGGAACGGCATTTACTCAAAGTATTGACGCTAACAAAAAATACGGAGTTACAACAGGCGTAAGCGCATTTGACAGAGCTAAAACCATTGAAGTAGCCATAGCAAATGACGCCGTGCCGTTTGATTTATCACGTCCCGGGCATGTGTTTCCTTTAATAGCAAGGGACGGCGGAGTATTGGAACGTGTCGGACACACCGAGGCTTCGGTTGATTTGGCAAGATTAGCAGGGCTGACTCCCGCAGCAGTTATATGCGAAATCGTAAATGATGACGGAACAATGGCAAGACGCGACGATTTGGTTAAATTCTCTCAATTGCATAATCTGAAATTTGTTACGGTTGCGCAGTTAATTGAATACAGACTCAGAAAAGAAACCTTTATGAAGCGCGAAGCAGAGGCAAATCTGCCCTCTGATTTCGGCGATTTTAAAGTTTTCGGATATATTAACAAATTAAACGGAATAGACCAAATAGCAATAGTTAAAGATGACGGAACCGATAAAATCCCAATGGTGCGTGTACATTCAGAGTGTTTAACGGGCGATGTGTTCCATTCAAAAAGATGTGACTGCCAAAATCAGCTTGAGTCAGCACTAAGACTTATAGACAGCTACGGGAAAGGCGCTCTGGTTTATATAAGAGGACATGAGGGCAGAGGAATAGGGCTTGTTAACAAAATAAAAGCATACGCACTTCAAGAGCAGGGGCAAGACACTGTTCAAGCAAATATTTCACTCGGATTTCAGCCCGACCTCAGGAACTACGGAACAGGCGCACAAATACTTCGTGACTTGGGATATACCAAAATCAAGCTGATTACAAATAATCCGACTAAAATTGTAGCATTAAAAGGCTACGGACTTGAAATAACCGAAAGGGTTGCATTAAAAACTCCGTTAAATAAGTATAACGAAAAATATATGCACACAAAAGTCGATAAAATGGAACATTTAATTGATATTTAAGCGAAAAAGAGGAAATCCTATGGCAAACCTTACAATATATAAAGTAGAACCATATAATGAAAAATATTCAAAAATATTTTCGGGGATTTACAACGATTTTAGAACCTGCGCCGCAACGGATTATAATTTTGAACTTAAACCGCTTGAATACGAAAGTTTTATAAAAAGTATTGAAAAGGGACTGTTAAACTGTTTAATATTATTTGAAGACGAAATTCCGACAGGTTTTTTAGTCTATACAACAATAATTTCGGAGTCTTTGGAATTAAACATTATACATTGCATAGGAAACGAAAACCTTAATACAAAACGAAAACTGTTAATAGAAAAGTTTTTGGAAATAAATCTGCCTCTTTTAAGAGAAAAAGTTACAACTTACCCGATGTTAGGGAAACAGGCTTCTTTTGCACTTGATATACAAGCCTTCGGATTTAAAATAACAAATACTGCAGTAATGGCAATAGATTTTACAAGACCTGATTTGCTAAATAATATCAAGAGCATTACCTTGCCCAAACTGCCTAACGAGTATGCAATTACAAACTGGAAAACAACTTATTTTAAAGAAGCGGCAGAAATAGTAAATCAAGCATTTAAAGATACCTCGGACGCTCTTTTTGACAGCAGATTTTTAACCGTTAACGGCTGCAAGGATATATTAGAAAAAATTACCGACAATGTATACGGCGATTTTTTACCAGGTATAACAAAAGTTTTAATTTATAAAAAACGCCCCGTGGGATTTTGCTTCGCAAATCTTACAAACGATACCATCGCAAATATTCCTATTGTTGCAATCTTAAAAAAACACAGGAATAAAGGGTTCGGTAAGATATTATTGAAAAACGCCGTTGAGAATTTAATAAATTCATCTCAATCGGGCTGCTGGGGATTAACACAATTAAACGCCAGCTGCGATGCCGATTCGATTCCCGCAGTAAATATGTATAAAACAATAGGGTTTACACAGCAATATGTATACCCTCAAGCCTATAAACCTAAAATCAATTAATTGTTGCTGAATAATACTTTCATAGTAGCTAAGTTCTTTATTGATAACATTTTATGTTTATTTTTTTGTTCATCATTAATTTTAAAAATTCTGCAAATACGTTGAATTTCTTCAGCTTGTTTTCTTGTTTCAACTCTATAGCGGTTATTAAAAGGCTCACTGATTGTACCTAAAACTTCATTCAATTGCTGCTCGTTCATTTATTATTCCCCAGTATATAATATAGAAACTATCTGTATTTATATAAAGGAATTTTTATTTTAAAAATTGCTTTTTTATTTAACATTTGTAAATCTTTATGTTACATTCATAAAAAAGGAGATGTACAGTGATAATTGATAACATTGAAAATAGTGATAAGTACATAAAATTAAACGATGACTTTAAACTTGTTTTTGATTTTTTAAAAACTCATGACTTAAAAGCACATGAATGCGGCAAGCATGAACTGCGAGGAAACGAAGTATTTTTTAATCTTCAAGAATATGAAACAAAACCTGTTCAAAAACTTGAAGCACATAAAAAATATATTGACATCCAAGTTGTTGTCCAAGGTGAAGAATACATGGGGTATACAAATATAAAGAATACCACGGTTATTGAAGAATACAGCGAAGAAAAAGATGTAATGTTTTTAAACGGAACTGTGGATAAAATAAAAGCAGATAATAAAACATTTTTGATTTTTTACCCGCAAGATGCACACATGCCGGCATTAAGCATAAAAGAAAACAAGAAAGTAAAGAAAGCAATATTTAAAATATTGGTAAAATAATTTAACAAATGTAAACAAAACACTTGTCAAGCGTGAAAATTAGAGTTAAAATAACAAAAATTGCACCAAAAAATGCAAACTGGTAAAAGGGGTAATCAGAATATGAATTTAAGTCTTATTATTAATTTGGCAAAAACCTTTATAAGCCTTTTTACATTAGAAGGGTTCTCTTTTAATAAAACCTTAGCTTACTGTCCTATAAGAAATAAATAAGTCAGTTGTTATTTACGGCTTGAACTTTTCGTTAAATTATAAATAATTTCCAATTTTTCGGTGTTATTATCAATTTTTGGTATGTTATTCTTTATTATATTTAAAAGTTCTGCACTTTTTTTGAGTATAGACGTTTACTATCCTCAATCTTTTAATTTGTTTTCCTAATTCTTTTTTAATACCCATTAATACAATTATACTTTCTTTATTACTGTTAATTTACTATTTTAAGTAATTATATATTAAGTTTTATGAAGTAAAAAATGTATTATAAAATCAATTTTTTAATTATTTTAGTATTTTAAACAGTAAATTTTCGGCAATTTAAAATACCTATTTGTTTTATTCAAAATATAGAGTTAAATGATGAAGGAACAAGTTATGTCAATAGAAAAAGTAAATGGAAAGATGTATGTATCGTTCGGTGAAAGTGCAAATACTCAACCTGTAAAAACTAAAAAGACCCCTGAAGAAATAAAAGACGGAAAGAAAAAGTTAGCCTTGGCTCTTGGGGCTTTAGCAGTGGCAGGAGCAGTAACGGCAGGTGTTGTTATTGCCGTAAAAAAAGGAAAATTAAATAACTCGCAGATTAAGAATGTAATAAAAGAATCAGCTGATGATATAGGTAATGCCGTAAAAAACTCGGCAGACGATGTAAATAATGCAGCAAAGAATGCAATAAAAGAGTCAGCTGATGATATAAGTAATGCCTTAAAAAACTCGGCAGACGATGTAAATAATGCAGCAAAGAAGGGAATAAAATGGGTAGACGATGTACATAATACAGTAAGAGGAGAATTTGATTCTTTTGACGATTTTAAGAAAATTGGTACCTTTGATAAAGGCAAAGCCTTTATTGACGGTAAAGAATTTTCAGGGACAATAAAATATATTGGGAAAGATGGACAAAATAGACTAGTTCTCTATCAACAAGGTTTATTAGACTCTGTAGCTGAAATGCCTAATTCTGATCCTCGTCATGCTCATACTATTAAATTTTATGAATATGCAGCCGATGGAACTAAAACCATTTTTGATGTCTTAAAAGAAAAAAAGACAATAATTAATCCTGATAAAAGTATAAATATAACACAAAAGTAACCAATAACAATTAAAGGCAAAAATGGTACATTGAGAACAATTTTTTCAACTGAATATAAACCAATTGCTAAAGACGGGGAAACGACTTGGTATAAAATTGAAAATGTACTTAGAGATGACAAATTAAGTATCAATGAGACAAAAAGTCGTTACTTTAAAAAATTACCAACTTATCAAAAAGTGAAAGAACTTCTTTGGAAAGAAAAATGTCTGAAACTAATCGTGAAATTAAGACCCGTATAACATTACCTGATGGGAGAAAAGGAAAAAAAGTTAGTATAACATCACCTGATGGAAAAGTTAATGATACAATAAAATTAGGAACATATTATCCAAAGGAAAATGTTGTAATAAAAGAATCTTATTCCTCTAAGTTCCCTTCAGACAGATTTCTTAGTATAGGTAGTGCAAACAGTAAAAACAACATATACTAAAATATGAACCATATTGTTGATTAAAAAGTTTTTTTTGACTAATATCTACATGTAGTTACAAAAGAAAGAAGGTAGAATTATGTCAAGAAGACCTGTTATTGCAGGGAACTGGAAAATGCACAATCTCCAGCAGGAAGCAATTGATTTAACAAACGGAGTTATGCAGGCATTAAAAGAAATTGATAGGGCTGCATTACCGGAAGTTATTATTGCTCCTACATTTACATCGTTATATGCCGCAAATAAAGCATTAAAAGATTGCGGATGCGGAAAAGTAAGATTAGCGGCTCAAAATTGCTATTTTGAAGAAAAAGGCGCATTTACCGGTGAATGCTCTGTTCAAATGCTTAAAGATACGGGCTGTGAATATATTATAATCGGACACTCCGAAAGACGCCAATACTTCGGCGAAACAGATGAAATGGTTAATAAAAAAGCAAAAGCTATCTTAGCAAATGGCTTAGTACCTATCATTTGCTGCGGTGAATCCTTAGAACAAAGAGAAGCAGGCGTTACGGATTATCATATAGCTTCACAAATAACAAAAGCATTAAAAGATTTAACAGTTCAAGAAGTTGCAAAATCAATAATAGCTTACGAACCCATTTGGGCAATAGGAACAGGCAAAACCTGCGACAGCACGGAAGCTAACAGAGTTATTGCAATGATAAGAAACGTAGTAAAAGGTTTATATGATGCTAATACTGCCGATTCAATCAGAATACTATACGGCGGAAGCGTTAAACCTGAAACTATTAAAGAACAAATGGCTCAATCTGATATAGACGGCGCATTAGTCGGCGGTGCAAGTTTAAAAGTTGACAGTTTCGCTCAAATAGTAAAAGGCGCTATGTAATTTAATTTTTATAATAAAAGGCTCCCTCGTAAGGGAGTCTTTTTTATATTCTAAAAGTTGTTGTAAGTTTCAGCCTTTGCTTAATTACAGAATTATTATCGTATTGACTTGAAGCATTAAGCTCAATTTCAAGATTATTTTTATTTTTTTTAGGTTTATAAGTTAAGGCAAGTTCATCCTGCATTGTTTCTTGCGTTACATTGCGAATAAACCTCGTTTTAAGATACAAAGAGTCACTTAACCTTAATTCGGGTACAAAATAAAAACTTGTATCATAATCGGCAGAATTTGAAAATTTACTCTGCCCAACCTGTGCATTAAGTTTTAATCGTTTATATGTGTATTCACCAAAAAATCCGCCGGTAGTTTTGTCATAATCTTGAGCTTCATTAGAGAAAAAAGCACTACCGATTAAAAAACTTCCTGTATTTTTAGGCAGATTTATTGAATTAGAAGTTAAAACAGCTCCGCCCGAAGCCATATTATTAAACGATGAAGAAAAAGACCCCACTGAAAGATTTAACCCGTCTCCTTTATAGGAAATTACACTTCCCGTATTATAAGTAGATTCATTGGCTCTAACAAATAATACGGAAGTACCCGCCGCATCAAACAGGTATGTTTGCCCGATAGAAGCTGATAAAGAAGGTGATACCCTCGCCTCAATACTCTGAGAATTAACAACTGCAGGTATAGGTGCCATATATCGCGATGATGAAAATAACGTTTGAGAATACTGTTTAGAGGAATCCCATATCATATTTTCCGCTTTAATACTGCTTTCAATGTTATACTGAGTTTCATTTACATGTAATTTAAAAATTCTGTCATTATTAACACTGTCAAGCGCCGAAGAATCTACATCATCAAGGTTTAATTCAATCGCATTTTCTTCATAGCGTCTTGCTATTTCTTCTATTGCCTGTTGTTCAAAATCTGCCGCCTGCTCATTAGATAGTTCTTCATTTTCTTTCATAACATCAGCAGAGTTTATTTTCTCGGCATAATTACCTAAATCCATAAATCCCGCCGAATTAACATCCAATTTTTCGCTGTCTTTAGCTGATGCAATACCGAAAAACATCATAAAAGCAAATATAATTAACAATTTTTTCCGCATAATATCATTTTGAATTAAAAATTACATAATATCAATCAACTAATTAATTTAATAAAAAATTAAATTTTCTAAGTTTGTATAAAAATTAGGTATAGAATATATAAAATATTAAGTTTTGTAAACTCGAATTTTTATGGTTTATATCTCAATATTTAACAGCATTTAGGCCAATTTTAAAAAAACAAAAAAATAAAAAATAGTATATATTTATAAAAAGACTAGCAAAAAATTTTAATAACAAGGTTTAAAATAAAATGCAAAAGAAATAAACACGGAGAGAAAAATGACAGATATTAATAATATCGGAAATTATAGTCTTAATATTGATAAAATTGATAAAAAAAGTATAAATAAAGGTGCAGAAGTACCTGCACATCAAGAAGATATAAAAGAAAAAGAATATATGCCTGATACAGGTGTATTAGGACGTTCACAGGTAAAAACCACAAAAGGCGCAGATGTATCAAGAAGCGTGGATGAAGCCGTAAAAATGGCTAAAAATCAGCCAAATTTAATGCGATGCTGCGAAGAAATGTTTGACAATTTATATAAACACTATCTTGGTGAAGGTTTAAGCCCAAGTGAAGCATATGAAAAAGCATTACTGGCTGAAGAAGAATTTATGAAAATAAGCGGATTAAAATCTGCTTAAAATATTGATAACTTTAAATAATAGTGATATTATTAACGGGTTATTTGATTGTAGTTAAATGGAACCCGAAATTAATGGAAACAAAAGACAGAATAATTCTGGCACTTGATTTTGATACTATTGAAGAAGTTATAAAATATGTTGATTTATTAAAAGATTATGTAGGTTATTTTAAGGTAGGGCTTCAATTATTTACCGCTTGCGGATTTAAGTCGGTAGAAGTAATAAAAGAACACGGCGGGAAAGTGTATTTCGACGGGAAATTTGCTGATATTCCAAACACAATAGCACAAACAAGTATAAATTTAATGAAGCGCGGAGTAGATTTTTTCAATATTAGTGCGGTTGGCGGGAGTAAAATGATGATAAATACTCTTAATGCCTGCAATACTTTTGCGAAAAAAAATAATATAAATCCGCCCAAAATATTAGCTGTAACGCTGTTATCAAGTTTCGGACAAAAGACATTAACCAATGAACTTGGTGTAGATATGAATATATCAGCTTACGTGCTAAAGCTCGCAAAAATAGCGAAAGAATCTGGTTTAGCAGGAGTAATAGCACCTGATACAGACGCAGGAGAAATAAAAGAGGTATTGGGGAAAGGTTTTCTTGTTGTATGCCCTGCAGTAAGACCTACCTGGGCGATAGTAAACGATCAAATAAGAATAGTAACACCCGCGGATGCAATAAAAGCAGGTGCGGATTATATAGTAATAGGCAGACCGATAACACACGCGCAAGACCCTGTATCTGCCGCAAAAATGATTATAAATGAAATTGATGAGGCACTAAAAGAACAAGAGGAATAAAATGAAAATCGGAGTTCCAAAAGAACAAAAGGTTAGGGAAGACAGAGTTGCCATAACACCATTAGGTGTTCAAATGCTTAAAAAACACTCTCATGAGGTTTTTATAGAGAAAAACGCGGGCCTGGGCAGCGGTTTCAGCGATGAAGAATATCAAAATGCGGGAGCAATAATATATAACAATCCGCAAGAAATATATGACGAATCAGAAATAATAGTAAAAGTTAAAGAACCTCAGCCGAGCGAATATAATTTATTAAAAAAAAATCAAATACTGTTTACATATTTGCACTTAGCGGTAGAAAAAGCATTAACTCAAGAGCTTTTGGAAAAAAAAGTCACGGCAATAGCTTATGAAACAATACAAACAAAAGACGGACGGCTTCCTTTATTGGTTCCTATGAGTGAAGTAGCAGGAAAAATGTCAATACAAATAGCTGCTAATTTATTGGAAAATCGAAATGGGGGTGCCGGAATACTTTTAGGCGGAATTGCAGGTGTTAATAAAGGTAAAGTGTTAATAGTAGGAGCGGGAAATGTAGGTATTAATGCTGCCAAAATTGCTGCAGGCATGGGCGCTGATGTAAGTATTACCGATATAAATACAGATAAATTAAGGAATATAGAAAATATATTCGGTTCAAAAGTAAAAACTTATGTATCAAGCGAGCCTGTTTTAAAAGAGTTAACCGAGCAAACCGATGTGTTAATAGGGGCAGTACTTATTCCTGGGCACAAGGCACCTGCTATAATAACGGAAGAAATGGTAAAGAATATGAAAAAAGGCTCCGTTATTGTAGATATATCAATTGATCAGGGCGGAATTGTTGAAACAATAGATAGGATTACAACAATTGATAATCCTTCATACGAAAAATACGGTGTTATACATTACAGTGTAGCAAATATTCCCGGAAGTGTTGCAAGAACATCCACTTTAGCGTTAACAAATGAAACAATAAAATATTTAATAAATATTGCTGATATGGGAATTATAGAAGCAATAAAAAATGACTCGTCACTTGAAAAAGGAATAAATACATTTAACGGGAAACTAACAAATATAGGAGTTGCGCAGGCGCTAAATCTCGAATATACCGAACTCCCAAGTCTTATCGGATTTTAAAATATTGATTAACAATTTGTAATAAACTCAAAAATAAAAGGCAATTTATAAAAAATAAAATTGTTTATATAGACATAGGGGAAATATACACATCAAGAGGGAATACACATAATGGGTATCGGAGCAAAAGACAAGATAGATAAAGAATTAGTTAAAAAATATTCAAAATTAAAAATGGATAATCCGGAAACAACCAAACTGGTTGATTCCCAAAAAATGTTATCGGCAATGAATGATTACGCAATGATGCAGCGCAGCATGATAGAGATGAATTCAAAATTAAAAGATATATGTAGTGATGTAACATCAAAATCAGTTGTATATTTAAGGTTAACATTTAATCCGCCTAAAATTAAAAGGAGATAAATGTAAACAAACTGCAAATAATATAAAGTTCTTTTTACAAAATGATTAATTTTTAATTACAATGTAGTTAAGAGTTAATCATTTTAGTGTGGAAATTAAATGAAAAAAATAATACTGGCTTCTACTTCGCCTCGAAGAAAAGAATTGTTGAGTAAAATAGTTTCGGAATTTGAAATAATAAAACCCGATTATGATGAAAATGTAGAAACAAAGGAATTTTCATACAATCTAATAGAGGAAATTGCACAAAAAAAAGGTTTATCGGTAATAAGTAAAATCAGCTGTCCTGCACTAATAATAAGTGCCGACACAATAGTAATTTACGGAAGCAAAATACTTGGCAAACCAAAAGATTTTAATGAAGCAAAACAAATGCTAACAATCTTAAACGGAAAAACGCACAAAGTTGTTACATCAGTTTGTATTATAAATAACGAAAATAACAAAAAAATCATTAAAAGTGAAACAAGCGAAGTAACATTTAATAATCTTAAAGAGGAAGAAATTGAAAATTATATAAATGAATATAAGCCGTATGATAAAGCAGGTTCATACGGAATACAAGAGCTTCCGGACGGGTTTATAAAAGAAATAAAAGGAGATTATGATAATATAGTAGGATTTCCCGTCAAATTAGCAAAAGAAATATTAAAAGAAATAAAATAAGGAGAGAATAATGGAAAGTATTGAATTCGTAAAAGAAAAAATAAGGAATATAAATGATTTCCCCGTAAAAGGAATAGTATTTAGAGATATAACAACTGCAGTAAAAGATAAAGAAGCGTTAAAAGCAATGATAGACTTTTTAACCGAAAAATTTAAGGATAAAGGAATAGATTATGTAGCCGTAGTAGAATCAAGAGGATTTATATTCGGCTCGGCGCTGGCATATAATATAGGAGCAGGCTGTATTTTAATAAGAAAGCCGGGAAAACTTCCCGCTGAAACAATAAGCGAAGAATACTCGCTTGAGTACGGAACAGATAAACTTGAAATACATAAAGATGCAATAGAAGCCGGAAAAAAAGCAATAGTAATAGATGATTTACTTGCAACCGGCGGAACAGTCGGTGCAGCTTGTAAATTATTAACAAAAGCAGGAGCAAAAGTAGAAGCAGCTGCGTTTATTATTGAATTAACAGACCTTAACGGAAGAAAAAAATTACCCGCAGGAATAGAAATTGTATCAATGGTAAAATATTAATAACAAGGAAATAAATGGGCGACGAGGATAAACAATTTGAAGCCAGCCAGCAGAAGCTGCAAAAAGCGCGAAAAGAAGGACAGGTTGTAAAATCAAAAGATTTTTCAACCGCAATTGCTCTGCTTGTTATGTTTATTTTAATAGTAAAACTGGCACCGTTTATATGGGATCAAATATCAATATTATTTGTATACCTGTACGATAAAATTCCCGATAAACACATAGAAGATATAGGTTATGTACATTTAGCCATAGCAGTATTTAAACCAACATTATTAATAATAGGTCCGATATTAATTGCTGCTGCATTTATTGCGATACTTGGAGATTTTATGCAAGTCGGTCCGTTAGTTACAACTAAACCGTTAGAACCCAAATTAGATAAATTAAACCCGTCTAAATATTTTAAAAATATAATGTCGCCAAAAACAGCATTCGAGCTTGTAAAAAACATATTAAAAGTTGTAATTCTCGGGATAATAGGCTGGATGGTTTATAATACACATTTGGAAGCAATAATCGGATTAGCATCAATAGATAACAGTTTTGCAATAATAAATGAATTCGGTGCAATAATTATAGACTTTATAATAAAAGCAGGGATTGCATTTTTAATTATAGCGGCTGCTGATTATGGAATGGTAAGATGGAAGTTTTTGCAAGATCAAAAAATGTCGTTCAAAGAAGTAAAAGACGAATATAAAAACTCGGAAGGCGACCCGCAGGTAAAAGCAGCACTAAGACAGCGCAGACAGCAAATGCTTCAGCAAAAAATGATGGATGCAGTGCCGGATTGCGATTTTGTAGTTACAAACCCTACCCATATAGCATGTGCATTAAAATATGATTCGGAAAAAATGGAATCACCGCAATTACTTGCAAAAGGTACAGAGCTTTTTGCAAAAAAAATAATAGAAATAGCAAGGGAACACTCAATTCCTGTTATCGAAAACCCGCCTGTAGCAAGGGCTATATTTAGAATGGTAGAAATAAATTCAAGCATACCCCCCGAATTATATAAAGCTGTTGCAGAAATTTTGATATTTGTTTATAATTTGCGAAATTCTCAAAAAGGTAGTATTATAAAGTAGAAGACAACTGACTTTAAAAATGCATGCAAAAATAAAAGACTACATTGAAATAATTGAAAAGGTAGCAAAGGTAGAGCATAAAAGAATTCCATCACACATGGTGGACTATGATGAACTTGTAAGTATCGGTATTATTGCAATACAAGTAATGATAAAAGATAAAACCGACGAGCAGCTTGCAAGATATAATAATGCTTATATTGCTACTGCTGTGCGTTGGGCAATAAGAAATGAGCTAAGAAATCGTTATAAGTGGTACTCCTTAAAACATACAAACGTAGAAAGCAAAGATGAAGATGGAGTTGACGGTGCGGAAATAGAAAATGATGAAGATTCGACCATTACGCCCGGTAAAGTCAGAGAAGCCATTTATGAAACAATACTTTCAATAGACAGCTTAGCTGCTGCAGCCTCTGATAATGATTCACCGTTTGACTTTATTAAAGATCCTTCTGCACTGCCCGATGAAAAAGCTGAAATTTCAGAACTTGGCAGAGTTATAAGAGAAGCAATTTCAAAATTGCCTCAAAAGGAAAGGTTAATAATTGAATACAGATTTTACCGTAATATGCAGGTAAAAGAAATAGCAGAGCAGGTCGGTTTATCTTCTTCCAGAATAACAAGAATTATTCAGGCTGCTTTAAACACGGTTAGGGAATATTTAAATAAAAAAGATCATTACGATTACTAAACTTCAAAAATCGAATACAATTTTTCTCTTATTTCATCAGAATTCATTTCATTGCTGATTTCATTTAATTCGAGGGCATTTTGATAGCATTTTGCAGCATCAATATTTTTACCCATAGCCTGCAAAGCGCGACCCAAATTAAATTTTGCCATTACATATTCTGGATTTAATGATAATGCCGTTTCAAAAAGTTTTTTTGCTTCCTTTAAGTTACGTATACCATCCAAATAAATAACACCGAGGTTATTATAAGCGGAAAAATAATCAGGTTTAACGGCAATAGCTTTATGATAAGCAATTATAGCTTCTTCCACAAAGTCTTTCTGCCACAATGCCATAGCACATTTATTATATGCGAGAGCATTCTTCGGATTAAGTTTTATTGCTTCACAATATGACTTAATTGCACTATCTAAATCTTCACTTTCAAAATATATATCACCAAGCTCAAGAAAAACATCGTCATTTTTTTCATCAAGGATTATGGCAGTTTTAAGCAGATCAAGAGCAGAATCTATATCATCATAAACATTATAATACAAAGCTGCTAATGCCTGACAAACAATAGCAGTCCACTCCGGGTTTGGATTTTTATCTATTGCAAATTTATAATGTTCGCAGGCTTCATCATATTGCTCGGCTCTAATAAGAGCATAAGCCAGCGCATTATGATAAAACGGATTTTCACAATCTCTTTCCAATGCAAGATTAAACGCATTAATAGAATTTATAAAGTCTTCTTTTTTAAGATACAGGTGACCGAGTTCATAATATATTTTAGGACTGTCCTCAAGTTCTAAAATTTTGGTATAACAGTCAATTGCTGTATTTATATCATCTTCAAAATAAACCTGAGTAAGTGTAGCAACTTTTAACAATAAATCTTTATCGTACGGATTATTTTCAAGTGCTTTTATATACGAATTTCTTGCTACGGCGATTTCATCATTTTTAATATTAATATCACCGATTTTTTTATAATAAATCTCATTTCTTCCCGTGGAATTAGCTGCTTTATCATAGGCTTTAAGTGCCATAGAATAATTTTTTGTTTTTTCTAAAATATTTCCCAAAACATCAAAGAAAAGGACTGAAATATTCTTAGAAATATTTTTATACAGCATTTTTACTGACGGCGAGTCAAAAGCAATGCTTAAACTGCCTGAGAGCATATAATATAGTGATTCCGAAAAATCTTTAAAATTTACGGAGTTTTCGTGCATTTTATCAATATACATTGAAGCAAGCGAAAGTCTTGAACGCGCAGAATTAAAAGGATGTAGTTTAATTGCCTGTTTTAGTTCATTTTCGGCCTCATCATATTTTTTAGCCATTTCAAGGAAAAAGGCAGCATAAATTCTTGCATTGGGATTATCAGGTGAAAGGTTAACTGCAGCTTTGCATTGTTCAATTGCCGATGCAAGATTAATTTCACCTCTGTCCCAAAGCAAAGTTGCCAATCTGTAATATGCTTCAGGAAGATTCGGATTAAACTTAATCGCGTCAATATAGTTATCAACAGCATTATCAAGGTCTGAGCGTGAACCTTTAATAAGGTATTTTTCATGGAATTGTCTTGCTTCTTCCAAAGAATTTTGAGCCATTAAATTTAATTCTGATTTTTCCAATTTTGCAGTATTCATTAACTTTTAATCCTCTATACTATATCATCCGATAAAATTCAAAAAAAAGGAATATTTCCAAGAAAAAATACAGCATTCAGAGTATAAAATAATTATTAAGAAAAATTTACAAAAAACTTAAAATAATCAATTTTATAGATTCACATGTTTTTACATGGCAGATAAAAAATAAGTAAAGGAGAAATTATGTACAGTTTTGGTGTAAGTGTTCCGCCATCAAAATACGGCTCATACGGTTTTCAAAAAAGAGCTGAAAATCCGGCTCAAAGCATTTATTCAAAAAGAATTGAAGCGAAAAAAAAGAAAAAGGACTACACTCCGTTAGTTACGGCAGGGCTTATTATTGCTTCCGCAGTACTTGCCTATAAAGGTAAAGACCAGATATCAACTGTTTTAACTCATGCAAAAAAATTCTTATCAGAAAAAGGTGCTAAGGCTGCAAATAAATTTCCTAATATAGCTTCAGGATTAAAAAGTTTCAAAACTGCATTTGCAAACGGAAAAAACGCAATATTACACCCATTAAAAAAGTAAAATAAAATGAGCTCTAATTATAATATACAATCAAAAAATGTATTCAGCTTGTTCCCTCAATACAGTTTGGAACAAGCTGATAACTATATAAAAAATAACACCGTTACGACTCAAAATACAAAAGAAGATACTGCGGAAATAACAACAAAACCTCACAGTAAAAGAAAGAAAATATTATTCGGATCAACAATAGCTTCTATGATATTAACGGCAGGCATAATAGGACTTGTACTTGCTAAAGGTATTCACGGTAAAAATAATCTTACAGAATTAAAATTAAAATTATCCCAAGAGCTTAAAAATCATGAGGCACTTGGACTAAAGTCATTACCTGACAAAATTAAATATTTTAGGAAAAAGACTGTAAAAAAGGTAATAGATATAATGCAAGCCGCCTCAAATTTTACGGCTATAAAAGACAGAGGAGCAGATAAAGTATTTAGAAGCAACAAATTTACAGGTAATTTTGCTCAGAAATGTGCTGATTTCTTTAAAAAAATCACTGATAAAACATTAGGGAAAAAATATAATAAAGCTGAAGTAAGTTTAAAAGATTTAAGTTCACTTTTAAAACAATATAAAATATCAAACTTAGAAAAATTAAGTGAAAGTGAATTAAGTAAACAAATAACGATAGGAAATGAAACAAAAATACTATCTGAATGGCTAAAAGAATTAAGAACAAAAACAACTTCACTTGAAGAACTTTTTGACAAAAATTTCAGCCTTGGAGGAAGAAAAGCACGTGACGTAAAAAGAATAAAGTTGTTAAGTGACTTACCTCAAAAAATAGATGAAAGATTTTTTAAAAATATAAAAAATATATTCAACCGTGGAAATTACAGGGCATACGCGACGGAAGAACTGTCAAAGCCTGCACAAGAGGCATTAAAAGAAGAAATATTAAAAGCAAAAGAAGCCTCAACTGCCTCGCTTAATGAAATATTGTCCATATTAAAAGGACTAAACGGAGAAAAAATAGTATCAGATAGCAGTTACAAAGAATATGATAAATTGGCGAAGAAAATAGCCAAAGGGCTTAAAAATGCAACAGGACTGGAAATAGGTGATTACTTTTTAAAACAAGCAGAAATTAAGGTCGGTTCTGCAACAACAGATGTATTATCCGTATTATTCCCAATAGGCGCAAGTGCTTATGCAATAAGTAAAGGTAATGATAAAGATGAAAAGATATCCGCCGTATTAACAACCTGTATACCTTTGGTCGGAACATTTGCGGCATTTGTATACGGAACAACGAAAATGCTTTCCGGCGCAAAAAATTTAATATTTTCACTTGTATCAGGCGGAGTATTAAGTATTCTTGGCAATTATAGCGATAAAATGTATCAAAAATATAAAAAAGCGGGTTCTATTGAAAACGTAGTAAAAGATGAGTATGAAAAATTTTGGACAGGTTTGGAAACTCAAATACAAAAATTTGAAGAACCTGAAAATAAATAATCACTCATTTAATTGAGTGATTTTTATAAAAAAAATAATAAAATAAAATATGTGAAAAAGATAATAAGTATATTATTAATAATAAGTTTAATGCCGATTGCAGGGTATTGTACGGAATTTGATGATTCGATAGACGCAAGCATAAGAAAAAATTACAATGTTGAGTCTGATGAATTACCGCCTGTTCCGTCTTATGTACCAACGGCAGGAGATGAATATGCCCCTGCGCCTTCTATTCCGAAATATAATCCGACAGGTAAAAAATATACTTTAAAAAGCGGGACAAAAGTATCCTTAAGCCTAAACAGTGCAATATCAGATAACAGTAAAAAAGGTACATACGTAAGTTTCAGCGCAATAAACGGAATTACGACAAAAGAGGGGACAATAATTCCCGCAGGAACAATATTTAAAGGTAAAATAACAGATTCACACCTGCCCCAACTAAGCGGAAACGGCGGTTTAATTGAGCTTTGCATAGATGAAATCTACTTTAACGGAATAAAATCAAATATAGTAACAAAGGTAAGTTTAGCTAAATCAAAAAGAATATTTTTAAATAACATTAAAGGAAAAAGAAGTTATTGGAGTAACTGTGCAAAGGCATTAAAACCGGGGAAAAAAGTATTCGGAGCAACAAATGAAGTTGCAAAAGCAATGTACCCCGTACCCGTTGTAAATATTCTTTCTATAGTACCGTTAGCGTGCGGAACGGCAGTCTATACGGTAATTTTTGCTTTATCCCCCGTTATTGCCATATTTACAAAAGGCGGAAGAATTTCACTTCCGAAAGGAAGTAAATTTGAAATAAAAATAGTTTCAGATAATGAAATTAACGGTTAAAAGTTGATTAAAGTATTTTTTTATATTACCCTAAAATAAGAATTGAAAGGGAAATTATATGCTTAGAGCAGGAATAGTGGGCTTACCGAATGTAGGGAAATCAACTTTATTTAATGCGTTAACATCATCAAAGAATGCACAGAGTGAAAACTATCCGTTCTGTACAATAGAACCTAATGTCGGAGTAGTTAATGTTCCTGATGAGAGGCTCCAAGTATTAAAGAAATTAGTAAAAACAGACGTAGTAATTCCGACAGCGATTGAATTTGTAGACATTGCAGGTCTTGTAAAAGGCGCAAGCAAAGGCGAGGGATTGGGCAATCAGTTTTTACACAACATTAGAGAAGTTGACGCTATTATACAAGTTGTAAGATGTTTTGACGATGACAATACAATACATGTAGCAGGCAAAATTAATCCTATTGACGATATTGAAACAATTAACACAGAACTTGCACTTGCTGATATGGCTTCAATTGAAAAAAGAATTGAAAGACTTACAAAACAAGTAAAAAGCGGAGATAAACAAGCAGTTTTAGAATATAATGTTTTAACAAAGCTGAATGAGTTACTTTCAGAAGCAATGTTTATTAATTTAGAAGACCATTTTGACGGTGACGAATTGGAATTTGCCCGTAATTCTCAATTAATGTGTATAAAACCCGTAATATACGCAGCGAATGTAAGTGAAGCTGATTTGGCAGCAGGCAACGCTTATGTGGAAAAAGTAAAAGGATATGCTTCAAAACACAAAGCTGATGTTGTCGTAATATCAGCAAAAATAGAAGCAGACCTTGTTGATTTATCACCCGAAGAAGCAAAAGCATACCTTTCAGACCTCGGTGTTACAAGTTCGGGGATAGAAAGAATGATACAATCCGTATATAAACTGCTCGATTTAACAACATTTATAACGGCAGGAGAAAAAGAAGTCAGAGCGTGGACGGTAAAAGCGGGTTCAAAAGCCCCGAAAGCGGCAGGAGTAATACATACCGATTTTGAAAAAGGATTTATCCGCGCGGAAGTTACAGGCTATAATGATTTTGTCAGCGCAGGTTCTTATGCTGCGGCAAGAGATAAAGGTTTAACCAGATTAGAGGGAAAAGATTATATAATCCAAGACGGTGATATTGTTCACTTCAGATTTAACGTATAAAACTTGAAGTAAAAATTTCAGCATGTTAGGATAAAAACAAATTAATAGAGGAAATAAGGTGAAACTCCTTAACCGGACCGCGACCGTTAAAGTCGGAATGCTCAATAAATAAAGTAATAATTGCGAGTTCCGATTATTATATAATGGAACTCCTTACAAAAATGTAAGGAATTTTTTATGTCAACACAAGTAGGAAGTACATCATCAACAAGAGCAGGGTTATGTCCGCACGGACTGCCGCCTGCCGCATGCCCGATATGCAGCGGTCAAATGTCAGGCGGAGTCGGCAAAAAGAATAACACTATAAAACCAAAATCAAGCGGCGAATGGTCTTATATGAAATGCTACGCAGAGGGATTAAGATTAAAATCATTGGCAAACAGAGCCGAAAACGCAAAAACTGTATTTAAAAATCAAGGGGAATACTTAAAAGAGCTTACAAAAAATATAAATAATCTTGCGGAAAGAATAAAATCAGTTATAGCGAATATTCAAAATTCACTGCCTCCGATTTTAAATATTCCCCTGCAAATAATTACAAATATAATAATATTTCCTACATTAAATATACTTACTCAAATACCTAAATTAACGGAAAAATTCTTTCAAACAATGCAGTTTTTACAAAATTTGATATCTCAAGCAGCCGAAAAACTTGTAAATATTTTGGGCGAAATTAAAAACTTTATTAACAGCAAAATAAAAGAAAATATCAAAAAAATAACAAAAAATATTTTTTCATTTTTTATTTCAAATACCGAGGATGAAAATTATAAAAATGATGAAACTCTTGCTGTTTTTAAGTCAAGAGAATTAAAAAAATTTATAGTAAAAATATTCAAAAAGGAACCAAGGAAAAACAATGCTGACTGAAGCAATAAAAGCACGTCAATATAAAAATCCGCCAAAATCGGATAAAGAAAAAGAATTAAATAAAACTCTTAAAGGGGTTTTAATAAATAATCATATAAAATCAGATAAAACAGATACCGTATCTTTTAGCGATATTGAAAACTCACTGCTTATTCAGCCTCAATATATTAAATACAATAATAAACCAACGGAACTTGAAAATAATAACGAAAGCTCCTTTAACGCAAAAAAAGCAATAAAACCGTTATTAATCGGAACGGGAATGATTTTAGGCGGAATTATCGGAATAAGTGCAATTTTAAGTAAATCCTCGCAACGAATTCTCAACAGTAAAAGTTTTGAGCAGTTACCCGACCTTGCGGTTAATATGAATATAAAACAGGAACCTCAATTTGCAATATATAGAGCAATCCGCGACCCTAATTATAAAAACATTCTTGGAGCAGCAGGCGTAATAGCAATGAGCGGAATAACAATAATAGCAAAGAACTTTGTAGACGGACTTAAAGAAATTTGGATAAAAAAACAATCCGCAGATATTGAAAAAAACTTGCAGGAAAATTTAATTTCAGTTGAAACAAGTTCTTTTTCAGGAAAATTAAATGTTGTAAATGAAATGCTTGCAGATAATTTAAAATATTTTGACTCAATACTTAATAATAGAACCTACAAAACACAAAAATCTAAAATATTTGACAATTTTTTGTCGTTTAAAGGAAATAATGAAAACTCTAAAAACACTCCCGAAAAAAATGAAAAAATAAAAAATTTAAAATATATATTACTTACTGCAGGAGTTATTATAGCTGCAATTGCCGCAGGGAAAATAAGCATTAATAATCTGCGTAAAACAGCACAAAATACCAATTCTCTGGCAAATAAAATAGCGGAAAATACCATTAATGCTATTGAAGAAAAAGCTAAAAATCCTAAAACAGAAGATATTGAACAAATAATAGAATATTTAAAATCAATATGCGCGAAACCTGAATACGTAAAAGAGGTAGGAACAAAATATCATTTATCCGATGACAGAATAAAATCTATAATAGAAGAAGTCAACAAAGCGAAAAAAATGATATTTGCCGATGCTCCGACTGCGCTTGGCGGTATTCCCCAAAAAATTCAATACTATTGCTATATAGATGAAGAAAGAGGCCATTTGTATAACTGGATATTAAATCCCGAAAATAAATTTACCAAATATATATTTCTTGCATTTACGCTCTACGGTTCACTTGGATATATATTCAAACAAGCACTCGACGCCATAAAGGAAACTGCTGTTCTTAAAGAAAACGCAAAAACGGAACTAAATCTTCGTAAAAGGCTGGTAGAAGTTGAAATAAACAATTTTAAATCAAAAAAAGAAAGCGCCGTAAATCCTTTAGTTGAAAGTTTTAATAAACAATCACTCAGTGGGCAAAAATCAAAAGAGGAATTAAAACAAATTGCAGATAATATATTAACGGAAATAAAGAACGGACCGCCTTATGTATATACATAATATAAATAATTTGGGGCAAGGAGTATATTTGCCCAATGCACAAAGAAATTATACTGTTTTTGACGAAATAAAAACACAGGAAATTGTAAATAAAAGAGAAAATGCACTTCCTTATATAAGTGAACACCTAAATAACGCTCAAACAGAGGAAGAAGTATTAGCCTGCCTGCATATACTGGACAAAATGCTGGATAATGGGGTAAAAGGAATAGATAGAATGTATCCTGTTTTATCAAAATACAATAATGCTATATCCCCTAACATACAAACGATGCTGGCGGGAATATACAGAAAAACGCTGATACCTGACGCTTTTGGACCTTTAAATAAAATGATGATAAGACAAAGTATTATGCCAAATTCTCCATACTTTGACCCAACGGAAGAAATCGGCGGGGCAATATTTGAATATATAAAACATGCAGCTGCAACTAAAACATACGGGGAAATTAATAGGTAAATTCATCAATTATTTTTTGCGCGTCAACTTCGTTTTGTTCTTCTTCAGACAATTTTTTATCTTTAAATAAATATTTATATTTAGCATTTTCAAGTTCTTCCGAATTATCGGTATAATGTGAAGATTCATATTCATTTATTTTATTTAATGCCTCACGTGATTTAGAATTAACATGATACGAAATTTTATAATACAATTCTGCATTTTCTAAATCACCTAACTTCTCAAAACATTTAGCAGTTTGAAGATTAGTTTCATAATCTCTTAATAATCCCGAAGCCAAAGCTGATTTATAATATTCAACCGCAGTTGAATACTCTTGGAAAGAAAAGAAAAAATCACCCATAGCTTTTTGCAGTTTAGGTTCGGCAGGATTTGTATTATAGGCTTTTAAAACATATAATTTTGCCTGATTTCTGTCACCTATAAGTTGATATGTTTTTGATAAGCCTAAAAGCACATTAATATCCGCAGGATTACTTTCATAACTTTCCATATACAGTTCTCTTGCTTTATTTATATATTCATAACTTTCTTCCTGAACAGAAGTCATTTTAGCTTTATGAAGCAATTTTTCAGCCTGTGATAAATTATTATCAGCATAAGCATAAAAATTTAAACTCAAAATACAAATTGTAAAAATAATTATTTTTTTCATTAAATAAAACCAAAAAAATTATAATAAAAAGGAAGATTTTTATCTTCCTTTCTACACTGTAAATTCTTTTTAGTAATCCATCCAGCTCCAACCGTTAAAATCACCGCTGTGATTATAAAAATCAATATCGCCCCCTTGTCCCGGAACAATATAATGGTAAATTTCTCTCGCTACATTTTTAGTCCTTTTAGCAGGCTCTCTGTATGGATTTTCCGCAGTGACATCAATAATTCTGGCAGCTTCTTTTGAAAATCCCGTATTAACAAGGAACTTTTCATCCGTCATATACTGACTGTCAATAAAAGCGTGTGACGCCTGTGCAACTAATATTAAAGAAAATAATAAAACTATCTTTTTCATAAGTAATCCCCTTATTTAATTTCATGATAGCTTATTTTTTTATTTATTGCAATAATTAAATATTCTCCGTTTGGATGATATTTATAAATTCATCAACGAGTTTATCCTCAGGCAAACGCATAATTATTTCACCCTTCTTGAATATATATCCTTCCTTTATACCGCCTGCAATACCGTAATCAGCGTGTTTAGCTTCCCCCGGCCCGTTAACCGCGCACCCCATAACCGCAATCGTAAGAGGTTTATCGAAATTTTTAAGACGTTCCTCTACTTCTTTTGCAAGATTAATTAAATTTATTTGAGTTCTACCGCAAGTCGGACATGAAATAAAATTAATACCTCTTTGTCTTAAATTAAGCGACTTTAAAATCATATATCCTGCTTTAACTTCCTCCTCGGGATTATCGGTAAGTGAAACCCTAATCGTATCACCGATACCTTCAGCGAGCAAAGTTCCAAGCCCTACCGCAGATTTAACAATTCCGCCCGTATATGTTCCCGCCTCCGTTACACCTAAATGAAGCGGATAATCAACTTTTGAAGCTATTAATCTGTATGCTTCAATTGTTGTCATAACATCACTTGATTTTAATGAAATTTTTATTTTATCAAAATCATTATCTTCCAATATTTTGACATGGCGCAATGCGCTCATAACCATTTTTTCATGCAAAGGAATATTAAGCAGTTCAAGTTCCTTCTCCAATGAACCGCCGTTAATTCCTATTCTTATGGGAACATTATTAATTTTTGCAAGTTCAGTAATTTTTTTTGTATGCTCATCACTGCCAATATTTCCGGGGTTAATCCTAAGCGCGTCAATCCCGTTTTCAATACATTTTATTGCAAGTCGATAATCAAAATGAATATCAGCAATTAAAGGAACAGGCGATAATTTTTTTATTTCCCTGACAGCCTCAGCCGCATCGGAATTTAATATTGCCAACCTAACCAGTTCACAACCGTTTTCTGCTAAATTGTTAATTTGTTTTAAGGTAGATTTTACATCTCTTGTATCGGTATTTGTCATTGACTGAACCGAGATTGGAGCATCTGCCCCTATTTTTACATTACCTATTTGAATTTGTTTCGACTTTCTTCTTTGTATCATGATTTTATTGTTCCTGTTAAAATTATATTAGCATAAAAGTATAGGGATACATCATGAAAATCGCTGTAATATCAGACATTCACGGAAACTTAGACGCACTTAACAGTGTATTAAAAGATATAAAATCGGAAAATTGTTCAAAGATATTTTGTCTGGGAGATATAGCAATGGCAGGACCTGAGCCTATACAAACAATAAAAAAAATACATGACTTAATTCAATCAAAAGATTTTTATATTATACAAGGAAATACAGACAAGATGTTGTCTGTATTTTCGTTAGATACCTATAATGAAATCTTAAAAACAAACGAAGTTATGGGAAGTGCTTATCTTGCAGACAGCGAACTGTTAAGTAATGAGGATAAAGAATTTTTAAAAAACTTAAAACCGCAGCTCGAATTAACACTGTTCGGAATAAAAATATTATTGGTTCATGGCTCGCCAAGAAAAAATAATGAAAATATATATCCTAATTTACCTATAGAGCAAATAGAAGAAATGATAAAAGATACAAACGCAAATATAATTTTTTGCGGACATACACACATGCCTTGCGGGTACCAAACAAATACAAATCGAACAGTAGTAAACGTAGGAAGCATAGGCAGACCATTCAGCAAAAGTCCCGAGTCATGTTACGTAATTATGGATATAAATGAGGAGAATTCTACATTTACTGTAAAACACAAATTTGTAAAATATGATGTCGAAAAAGCAAGCAAAAAAATAGAAGAAAGAGGTTTTGAAGGTGCTGATAAATTGGCAAAAATGTTGTTAAAAGCAACATCCAGATATCCGGAATAAAAATTGTTAAATTTTTATAAGATACTGACAAAAAAAACTTTCAAGGTTTTTAAAATAAAAGGATTAAGTCCTAAAAAGGAATTAAGATGAATACAATACAACCTGATGCGGGTAATATAACAAGAATGAGGAGCCACCGACTCCCCCGTCGGACAACTTCATTTAAAGGAGGACTTCAATCATTAATAACCGAAGCAGATAAACCAATAACAAATATATTTAAACAGCACTACGGCAATATAGCAGAGCGCGTCGGTGAAAAAATAGGCGGTTTGGCAACCGATACATCTCCTTTATTAAGATTAAGTGCTAATGCACGATTTAATATGGAAAAAGGTGTTTCTTCAATAAAATCAAAGAAAATACCTGCACTACTCGCCGAAAATATATTATTCCCGTTTATTTCTCTTCCATTATACGCTGTCAGCTGGGTATTAAAAAAATTAATCACAATAACGGAAAGTAAAAAAATTGCCTCGTTAGTAAAAAATAACAATGTCTTATCAAAAATAAAAAATTCATTAAACAATGTTTATAAAAATCCTTTATTAAGAGTTCCAAGAAAGATAAACGACTTAAATGAAAGAACAGATATCTTAAAAGGGATTTATGATAAAACTAAAGATATAATAACAAAGTTTGCAAAAGAAAATTCCCACAACAAAGAAGAAGCAGATAAATTATTTAAAGAGGTAATTTCTCAATTAAACGGAACAGCCCAAACAAAAGACACTGAATTAATAAAAAAATCCAGCGAATATATAAAAGAAAGTTTATACAAAGTAAGTAATAAATTTTTTGATAAACATACGGGGAATTATAATACAGCATTTGAAAGACCTTTAAACCGAATAGTATCGGGATTAATCCCAGTACTATTTTTAGCTAATGATGCCTACAATTTGTCAGTGATGTGTGGTGATACAAAAGACATGTCTAAAAAGGAAGCAAAAGAAAGACAGAAACAGGAGATTTCAAGAGTATTTACAACCGCATATATACAATTATTGGTATACGGAGCATTTACAAAGCAGGTAAATACAATACCGTGGTTTGTACCGGTAACATCGGCATTAACTGTATTATTCTCTGAAATAACCTCAAGAAAACGTTTAGGTAAACCTATAATGTTTCTGTCGAAAGAAAAAGCAATAGAGTATAATAACAGGAAAAAAGGCAAAAAGACAGAAAATAAAGCTGATAAATACGATTTTATTCCTGCAGATAAAAAAGATCCCGCAATATTTTCAAACATAAAATCTGATTTAAATAAACAGCCGATAAAGCAAGAAACAAAAAATAAAGATGACAACAAATCAGAGAAAAAAGCATTAATAAATACGCAGACATTAAAAAAAGGTCTGTTAATATTAATCGGAGGCGGTTTTGTATTAAGTTTACTGAAAAACAGCTCTTTAACAAAAAATTCTCAATTGGTTAAAGGAATAAAAGAAATAGGTAAATTCTTTAAAACCAAGGTATACAACCCGCTGGCGTTTAAAGATTTTGAAATGAAAACACAAGACTTTGAAGAATTAACAAACAGTTTGAAATCAGTAGGATGCGAGAAAATTGCTGAGGGGCATGAATTTATAAAAAATAAATACGGTAAAATAACTGACGGCATTATAAAAATGGAAAAAGGCAAATTAAAATCAGGCGCCGCAGATATTATTGCAGAAAGTGCGGTTAACGCAATAGATATAAAAAATCTAAATTTAATGAATACAATAAAATCCGCTGTAAAAACAGCAATTAAAAATGGACAGACGGATATTGCCGAAAGCAAAGCCGAAAGAATTGTTGCACAAATTCAAGAAATTTTAACCAATAAAAAAGTAAAATTAACACAAGAACAAACACAAAAATTATCTGCAACCATTAGAGAAAGCATTACAAATAATACAATTTATGAAGCAATACAAGTAGAAACTAAATTAAAACCGTATATAGATGTCTTGATTGAACCATTCAGGTTTATTATAAAAGCAGTTAAATTACCGTTCAGTTTATTAAGCAACTTGATAAACATAGCAGTATCACCTATAGAAAAGCATATTGCTTCTGCGGAACTCGGATTAACGGAAAAAGAAATTACAAAGTTTGAAAAAGCAATACATCGAATAATAACAGAAATATACGGAGAAAAAAATCCGAAGTCAGGTCAAATCAGCCAGACAATATTTGTAAATGCCATGGACAAACTTGAAAAGAAAACACTTCCATATCGTAATGCTGAAGAAGCATTAAAACAGGCTCAAGCCGCTTTTGATAAAGCAAAAGCGCAGGGAATTAATTTAAATTCAGACAATGAAGTTGTACTAAAATTAAACCAAGCACAAAAAGCATTTGATAAATCCCGCCTCAAATTAAAAATATTTGTAGACCGCGCGGTAGAAAAATCATTTAACGGAGTAACTCAATCAAGCAATAAAAATACAGATTTGGCAATGATGTCAAAACTTGCATCTTCGGCGGTAACATCTGCATTCTTAGTAGCGGATAACTATAATATGGTAATGTTAAAATCTAACGGTAAAGATAAAGAAGGTGCAAAAGAAAAAGCAAACGAGCGTATAATTCAAAGATTAAGTGCACTATTCTATCAATCAATGTTAATTAACTGGTTTAATGCGACCTTTAGGTCGACATATAACAGCTCATTAAAAGGAATGACTGCAGTTGTTATTCCAAACACACTTACAACAGAAATACTAACTAGAAAATCAATCGGAATGCCCATTGGCAGAAAAACATACGAAGAATTGCAGGCAATTGACGAAAAAAATGAAAACCGCAAAGGATTTATCGGAAAATATTTTAAATTTATGAGATTGTTAACAGGTAAAAAACCTTTGAAAGCTAGAATTACAAAAAATCACGCATTAAATGAAATAAAAAAATATAATTACAATGATATAAAAAATAATAATCCTTCAACAACAAATGTATTAGAAATGTTTTGCAAATAATATTTTTATTTTATAATAAAATATAATTAATGCTGATGTAGCTCAGTTGGTAGAGCAACTGATTCGTAATCAGTAGGTCAAGGGTTCAAATCCCTTCATCAGCTTAATAAATAAAAAAATACTTTACATTAATTTTTTTTTTGCTAATATAATAAATATAGATATTCCTCAGTAGCTCAATGGCAGAGCATTCGGCTGTTAACCGAAGGGTTGTAAGTTCGAGTCTTACCTGAGGA
>CANPWQ010000020.1 GCA_947584965.1 Candidatus Gastranaerophilales bacterium
AAGTTTTTTAGCCTCTTCTGTCCTGTTTAAATACCTTAGAGCAACTGCTTTTGCATGCATAAGTTCAAAATTTTCCGGGGCGTTTTTTAAAGCATTTTCACATATATCCAGAGATTTTTCATATTTTCCTATGTCTATCATATTTAAACTTAATAAATATTGTGCTTCCTTACTGTCAGGATTTTTTTTCAATATATCCTTTAATATTTTTATACTCTTTTTATTATTTCCTGTTTTTCTTAAAATATGTGCATAAGCAAGGCTGACATTATCAGAGTCTTTTGAAATTTTATATGCACTTTCAATATAAAATAACGCTTTTTGTTTATTAATTTCTCTATACAATAAGCCGATATTTAAAAGTGAGTTGACGTGATTTGGATTAATCTTTAATGCTTCTTTATACAATTTAATTGCAATTTTATTATTTAATATTTTTGAGTATAACACTGCAGAATTAAAAAAATATAAATAATTCTTATTATTTAATTTTATAGCTTGTTCATAGTCTTTGATGGCATTTTCGTACTCATTTGTGCAGGTATATACTTCTGCCGATAATGAATATAACTCGTCATCCTTATCATTAATTTCTTTTGCATTTAATATGATTTTTTGCGCCTTATCATATTCTGCGGTATTTTTATATAAAACAGCAAGATTATAGTTTGCTCCGTAATGTTTTGGATTTAATTTAATTGCATTTTCATAAGCATTTTTTGCCCCGTCAAGGTCACCAATTTTTTTTAGCGCAATTCCGAGCGAATAAAATAAATCGTCGGTAGAATTTATTTTTAAGGCTCTTTTATAAAATAAAATTGCGTTATTTACCTCACCGCTGTAAAAATAAGCCTTTGCAAGATTCCCTATGATAAAAGAATCATCTTTTATAACAACAGCCCTTGTCAGATGTTTTACAGCCGAACAATAATCACCTTTTGCTAAATACAGTAATCCTATTAAATTTAAAATATTAGCATCTTCAGGATTTGTTTGAAGAAGCAGAGAATATATTTTCTCCGCCTCATCATATTTTTTATTTTTGTGCAGTGAAAATGCGGTATCTGTCAATTCTTTGTAGTTCATAATTTAACAATATTTTAAATCATGATTTTATCTGCTTGCAAGATTTTTTTATACATCAGGAAGTGAAGCTCTTTTTATACCTGCAAGTTCAAGATAATCATAGCAAGGACCTTGTTTATTGGGTTGAGCCCAGCTGAAATCTTCAGCTAAAGAATTTTTCACCATTGCTTCATATTCACCTTTTTTATCAAAGTAAATATTAAGAGCCTTTTTCATTGCGTCATAAAGAGTTTGCGGTGATAATGGTTTTGATATATCAGTTAAAATACCGTTTGTTTTACCGTTTCTGTTAACGGTATCAACAATACCGCCTACCGAACTTGCTATAACGGGAGTAGCTAAAGCCAATGCTTCGCCCTGCGTCAATCCGCACGGTTCAAATATACTCGGCATTAAGAAGTAATCTGATGCAGCCATCATGCCTGCCATTGGAGCAAATCCATGCGCAAATATGACTCTGTCGGAATCTTCCTGCTTTAATTTTTTAGCCTTTAGTTCCTCAATATATTTTCTCTGAGTGCCGTTTTCACCGTCTTGTCCCGCAATATAAAATATAGGTTTGTTTTTACCGGGGAAATCCTTTTCCCAATTGTCAAACAGCATTTTTATAGCGTCTGACATTATTCCGATACCTTTTTGAGATACCAGCCTGCCTCCGGATGAAATTATCGGTGTATTTTTAAGTTCTTCATCTGTTAATAATGGTACGTTAGTTTTTCCGCAGGTTTCAACAAATTCTAACCTCGGAGTTAATTCTCTGATTTTTTCAACTTCAATAGAGGTGTTATCAGTATCATTTTTCTTTGAAAGCGGAGTTATAAATTCATTATAAAATTTTCTTTTATTAGCTTCTCTTGCTCTTAAAACCTCATTAATATCAGACTCTTTAGTATACAAGTCATAATCCAATCCCGTAAGTTTTTTTGTATTGACTGATGTTGCCTCTATTGAAAGATTATTAAAATCATTTCCGTTAATTATGCCGACAAGGGTACCCGCTTTTGCTTTCTTGGTTAATGCCCATTGAAGTTCTCCCGATAAATCAGCATGCTCTGAGGATATTAATTCATTGGCATAATTTTGAGAAACAGGGCAGAAATAATTGCTTAATATTACTCCCATATTTAAAAGATTTGTATGGTTAGATGATGAATCTTCATGATTTATAATCAAGGCATTATCCAAATTTCTTAAACCCTTATCGGCAGGGTTTGTTTCGGTTGCCAAAGTTCTTGCATTGACTGATATATCATAAGCGTAACTGTCAAATAAAGTATTTAATATATTTGATGTGACTTCGCTTCTTTGAACATCATCATTATTATTTCTTGTTGAACCCTGATACATTGCATTATGTCCGATAGTTATAATTCCGATGTTTTGGAGTTTTTGAGCAGTTGCATCATCCAGCTGACCGTATGCATTTTCCATAGGCGCTTTGTATCTTGTCAATGCTGCTATGGGTGACGCCTGCCAATCATTTAGAATTAATCCGTCCATTTTAGGTATTGAATTTAATATACTGCCGTCATCAGCCAGTTTTAATCCTTTAACCAGATTTTTATTTTCTTTTAATTTTGCAAGCTCATACACGGCTTTCGAGAAAAATGCAAATTTTTCGGGTTCTTCGCTCTGTGTCATGCTTTGATATATTGTTCCGTTAAAATATGTATCATTTTTGATAAATACTAACTGTTTATCGTTTCCGTCTTTATCCTTAGAATTATGAACAAAAACTTCAACCTTTTCGGGAGTAATTTTACCGCCTCTATAAGAGTCAACAGTGTATTCCGCTGCTTTTTTAAGCTCAAATATTTTATTTTTGTATGTATATAAATACTTTCCGTTTTCCTCTTTAAATGACGCCATGCCTGCTGATTGATACATTGGAATAAATGTAGGAACTCTAACACCGAGTTTTGTCATATTATTTTGAACTTCAACGGGAACACTGCCGAGTCCGCCCTCTTTCACAGGTGCAAATTCCGATGTAACTGACCATAGAACAGGGTGTTCTTTTGTTATTTCAGGTATTTTAACTTCATCATATAAATATTTTGCTGCGGTTGATTTAATTGCTGCTATTGCTTTTGCATATTTACCCGCATTTTTATTTAGCCCGTCATTGTTAGTCAATAATTGTATACCGTTGTAATTTTTTGTGTATTTTCTTGCTAAGCTGTTTGAACTTGTAAGTGCTTGTTGTGATCTGTCTAATGCTTGGGAAGTGCGTGATTTTATATCGCTTACACTTGCTGCCGCTTCTTTCGCTATTTTATCTTTATCATTATCCGTTAATTTATCAAGAGTGTATACACCGCCTGTGATACCAAATGCCGTAAGTAAAGCACCCCATATTTTTCCGTCAGCTTTTTGAGTACTTGCAAGCTGTGATTTTATTTTTTCACCCGCTTCTTTAAGTGTATTTACATCTGATGCAGTATCTGAAAGTTTTTGTCCGAGTTCTGTTATTTGTTTATTTAATGCACTTATATTTTTATTGGATATTTTATAAGTAACTAATGCAGTTATTGGAATTGCCGCCAGCGGCAATATAATTGGTGCAAGTTTAATTGCGCTCTCCTTAATTCTACTATACTTTTTGCTATTTTCAGCTGATACATTTTTATTAGCTGACACAGGTACTGCACTACTCGGATAGCTGACAGCTATCTTGGAAAAAATATCACTGCTCATAATATACCCCTTTTATAAACACAATGTATTAAAACTTATAATTACATTTATTCGCTATTTTTTTTGTAATTATTAAAGTTTTGTTACATTATAAGACCATCAATGTTTATTATTTTACTCTATAAATTAAAAAAAGTTAAGTTTGTTTTATATTTGTAACTTTCATTATACAATGTTTAAATATTAGTATAGTTACGGAATTTATCGGTATGAAATTAAAAAATACACAGGCAACAACTTCTTTTGATTATATTTGGCTATTAAAAAGAATTTTCCCGTACATAAAACCTTTTTGGGGTAGAGTAATACTCGGATTTCTTGTTGCAATCCCCGTAGGACTTTTGGATGGTGTAGTATCTTTTGCGCTTAAGCCCTATATGGATTATGTTGTAGGTAAACAAAATTTCGTTTTGTTCGGGCATGAGATATCCTATACGGTTTTAACATTTTCAATGCCGTTTTTAATTATATTCTTTGCAGGATTTCAAGGCTGTTTAAGATACTTGAATTCTTATCTTACGGATTGGACAAGTTTAAAAATAACTAATGCCGTAAAAATTGATTTATTTAAAAAATTAGTTTTTATGGATACTTCATTTTTTGACGAAAATTCATCGGGAATTATTATAAGCAGGTATCTATCCGACCCTGATACAGCTTCAAAAGGAATTGTTGAACAAATAAAAACATTTATAATCAGCTTATTCGGTGCTATGTCACTAATTGTAGTTATGTTATACAGTTCCTGGAAATTGGCGGTTGTTGGTATAATTGTATTAACCATTGCTTTTTTACCCGTTTTACTTATCAGAAAAAAGATTAAATCGGTTTCCAATAAAAATACGGTTATAAGCGGTGATATTACAACCACGATGAATGAAACATATTCGGGTAATAAAGTAATTACCGCATATAATATACAAGAAAGACAAGAAAATCAATTTATTAAAGCAATACATGACAGTTTTAATGTTTCTATTTCATTGACAAAAAGAGTAGGTTGGATGTCACCTTTAATGTATTTAATAGCATCTTGCGGAATAGCTTTTGTTTTATTTTACGGTACAAAATTAATATATGACGGGTCTATGACGGCAGGGGCTTTTGCCTCCTTTGTTACTTCTCTGTTACTTTTGTATAAGCCTGTTAAAACCCTCGGCAATACTTTAACATATATTCAAACTATATTTGTTGCTATGGGCAGGGTGTTTGAATTATTCGATTATTTGCCTTTAATTCAAAATAAAAATGGAACGGTAAGGGTTCCTAAACTGACTAAAGGTATTAAATTTAATGATGTTTCGTTTGAATATAATCAAAATGAACCTGTATTGAAGCATATTTCATTTGAGGTTAAAGTTGGCGAAACTATTGCTATTGTTGGCAACTCCGGCGGAGGAAAATCTACTCTGGTAAATCTTATTCCAAGATTTTATGATGTTAAAGAAGGGGCAATTTTATTTGATGATATTGATATAAGAGATTTTAAACTTAATGAACTGAGAGATAATATATCATTTGTTTTTCAGGATAACTTTTTATTTACCGGTACAATAAAAGAAAATATATTACTTGCCTCTCCAAATGCTTCAGAAGATGACCTAAAAACAGTTTTAAAAGCATCACATCTCGATGAAGTTGTTCAAAATCTGGAGGATGGAGTAAATACAATACTTGGTGAAAGAGGATTAACTTTATCGGGAGGTCAACGGCAAAGAGTTGCAATTGCACGCGCAATGATTAGAAATACCCCAATTGTTATATTAGACGAAGCAACATCTGCACTTGATAATGAGTCGGAAGCTGTGGTTCAAAAAGCATTGGATAACTTAATGAAAAATAAAACAGTTTTTGTAATTGCACACAGATTATCAACAATAAAAAATGCAGACAGAATTTTAGTTATTAATAACGGATGTCTTGTTGAATCAGGTACTCATGAGGAACTTATAAAAATAGAAAACGGGCAATACAAACACCTATACGAATTACAATTTAAATCAAACAGTGAGGTAGCAGCTAAATGAAACGAATTTTAATTACCGGAGGCGCAGGGTTTATCGGGTCTCACTTATGTGAGCGATTAGTTAATGAAGGCAATGACATTATATGCCTTGATAATTTTTTTACAGGAAGTAAAGATAATATAAGACATCTTATAAACAACAACCGATTTGAATTAATAAGGCACGATATCATTAAAGAATATTTTGCAGAAGTAGATATGATTTATAATCTTGCATGCCCTGCTTCACCTGTTCATTACCAGTACAACCCGATAAAAACAGTTAAGACTTCCGTTATGGGAATAATTAACATGCTCGGATTAGCTAAACGCTGCAAGGCAAGAATATTGCAGGCAAGTACAAGCGAAGTATACGGTGATCCTAAAATTCATCCTCAAAATGAAGAATATAAGGGTAATGTTAATCCTATCGGAATAAGAAGTTGTTATGATGAAGGTAAACGCTGTGCTGAAACTTTGATGATGGATTATCACAGACAAAATAATGTTGATATTAAAATTGCAAGAATATTTAATACTTATGGACCAAAAATGGCATTAAATGACGGCAGAGTAGTTTCTAATTTTATCTTGCAGGCATTAAAAAATGAGCCCGTTACAATATATGGCGACGGCTCTCAAACAAGAGCCTTCTGCTACGTTGATGACATGGTTGAGGCTTTAATCAGACTAATGAATAGTGAAAACTTTACGGGACCAGTAAATTTAGGCAACCCGCATGAGTTCACAATATTAGAATTTGCAAAATTAATTATTAAACTTACAAATTCTAATTCTAAAATTGTATTTGCTCCGCTGCCATCGGATGATCCTATTCAAAGACTTCCTGATATTTCTCTTGCAAAAGAAAAATTAGCCTGGGAACCTAAAATTGATATTGAGACAGGTTTAATTAAAACTATTCAATACTTTGAGAATGTACTTAAAACTTTATGAAAAAATTTCTTTTCTTTATGATATGCTTTGTTTTCATTGCAAATATCGGATTTGCAATAGATGAAGTTACGCTTGAAACAGATGAGAATAATTTTTTTAATAAACTTTCCGATATATATTACGGCAAGGCAGAAAACTATTCAGAGGTTTCTCCTGCTCTTAAATTATTTTCACAAAACGGGCTGGAATTTGATAAATCATTTATAAATTCAGTAAAACTTACTCTCTTTGGAGAGGGAAATTTAATATTAAATTCAACAGATAAATCAACCCAAAATTTCCTTATTGATTTTCCGATAATTGAACCTATGATATCGTCAAAATTTAACGAAAACAAAGATGAATTTATGCTGGATATAAACTTTGCAAGACATATACAAGGATATACAAACAGATTTACCGAAAAAATTTCACGAGCATACATATCCCACAATTTTAACGAAAATCAAAAGATATTAATAGGACAAGGTGCAAGAGTTCCCGTTAACTATGAAGGTTCAATTCCAACAATGGCACTTGATTTAATTATGCGCGCACAACTGGCAAGAAACCTTGGTAATGTTTCATCCGCAGGAATAAGAAATATAGCTTCATATAAATATTTGGACTATGACATTGGTATATATGATTCAACAAGATATATGGCAGACTTTGGCAGAGGAAGCGAGTTTACGGGGTATGCGATGTTTAAACCTTTTGCTGATTTTAATGAAAAAATGAATACTTTTAAGTTAGGTGCAAGTTACAATATAGGTGAAAATAACAGAAGTTATCATCAATACTCTGTTTTTAGCTCTTATGATTATAATAAATTTCATATTAAAGCTGAATACGCAAATGCTGACAGATGTAACGGAATAAAATTTTTAAATAATCAGGCAGAGGGATTTTATACCACAATTATGTATGATATTACTCCCAAATTTGCACTAATAGGAAGATATGATTTCTTTAACCCGAATACAAATATACACAACAACGATATACACGAGTATACGGGCGGTATTACTTACAAACCTTTTAAAAACATGAAAATTATGTTTAATTATGTAAGAAGCACTCAATCAAATTTACCTGACAGCAATAAGTTTTTATTTGCTACAAAATTTATTATTTAGTATAATAATTTCTATGGACACAGTAACAGTAAAAGAATTAATAAAATCTATTGTTGATAATCCGAATAATTCAGATAATTATTTAAAACTGGCGTCTATATATATCTGTAATAAAGAATATGAAAGCGCTATTGGGGTTTATGAATCATTATTAGCAATAGAGCCGTCTAATTATATTGCACTTACCAACCTTGGAAGCATGTATTTTTGTAAATATGATTTCATTCGTTCGGTAAATTACTATTCAAGAGCTGCCGGTTTAGGCATTGAAGATGCTTCCGTTTACTTTAATTTAGGTAATGCCTATGCCGAATTAAGAGAGTTTAAACACGCGATTTCCAACTATATTAAAGCACTAAATTTAGATAAATCGAATTATATGATTTATTCGGCTATTGCTATGCTTTATCAGGATCAGGAAAATTATGAAGAGGCTCTTTTGTATTTTGAAAAGGCGCTTTCTCTTGCTGATTGTTTTCCTGAAAATTATGCAAATATCGGCTTGGTTCAAATGAAATTGTCACAATATAGTCTTGCCGCAGAAAACTTTAAAAAGGCACTTGAACTTTCAAAGGATAATGAAAAATATATTCTTTATTGCGCGAATGCATATTCTTCCGCGGGTGAATATGACAAGTCGGACTCATATTTTAATAAAGTTATTTCATTAAATCCGAATTATTTACAGGCATATCTTTGCTATGCACTTTCATTATATGAACAGGGTAAAATTGAAGATGCGGTTAATACTTATAATAAAGCAATTGAACTTAATCCACACTTCGTTAATGCATATATTCTTCTTGGCAATTTATATTTTTCGGAAAAGAATTTTGAACTTGCTTTAGAAAATTATAAAAAAGTAATTGAACTTTCTCCCGCTTACGCTAACGCATATACACTACTGGCAAATACGTACGTAATGCTGGATGATTTACGTTCTGCTATTTCTTTATATAAGCAAGCTGTTGATATTGACACCGATAATGATGAAATTAAACTTGCTTACATTGAAATAGTTCAAGAATTTATTAAGAAAAAAACAACGGATGTGAATAATGATGCAGCATAACAATAATAATATTTTACCGATTGAAAAAATTATATCTGTTTTATCTTATATTACAATGGGGATTGCAGGTTTAATTTGGATTATTATTGCTTATATATATAAGCGTCATATTAAATATTTTTTAATGTATAATATAATTCAATCTATGGTAATTGCAATATTATTGGCAATTTTTAAATTAATTATGAGTATTATTATGCCTATTTTGTCATTAATACCCTTTTTAAAATTTATAAGTGCAATTTTGAATTACATTCTTTCAATTAAAATAATCAGATTTTATTCTTTAGGACTTTCATTTTCATTTTTTGAATTTGTAATTTTTATAATTCTCATATACATCATTATAGGTGTATGTATTGGCAGAGTATTTTATGTACCGTTTTTAACAAAACTGATTAATAAAGTAATGAAAAGTTATAACTAATTTAAAAATTTACTTTTAATGAACTTTTTATTGACTTTAAAACAGGTGTATCGGTTTTAATTTGCTTCTTCTGATCGGCATCTAAATTACCCAGCTTATAATCACCAACACTTTTAATTTTTTTTAATAAATTAAAATCAAGATTACTGTCAACTTTACCTTCGAAACCCAATTTAGCAATACTTGGAAATTCGCTTGATTTTGTTTTATTTTTATTTAATCTTTGCGCCAAATAAAGTGCATAAGTGTAGTCATTAAAATTTTTCTTTGTTTTATCATTATAATATCTATAAAAATGAGTTCTAAAGTCCAGATAAACTTTCTTTATTGCATTTTTTTTATCTTTTAATTTATAACATAAATCTTCTACCTCTTTTAGTTGTTCAACATCTCGTCCGAGAATTTGTATTTCGCCCGTATACCCGTTAAATTTGCTGTTATATCCGCTGTATAACGGGTTAGATAAATCAATATTTACGTGAATACCCATATATCCGGATTTCGATTTAATATTTACTACTTCACATTTTGCTTCTTTGGCAAGAGATTTAAGCTGTGAATCAGAAGCATAAGCATAATCCTGTATTGTTGTCCCTTCCGGAATTTTGTCTTTATCGGGTATATAATGCTCTATTGATGTAATCTTTAATTTTCCATCTTGTACTGCTTTTTTTAATGCCGCTAATATTTTTGATACATCTTCATTTCGGCTTATAACTATTCTGCCGCCAATTATATCTTTTGCATATTTCTTTACACCCTCAATTGAATTTGTCGGGTAATTTATGGCTATATCATCATACTCAGAATCCTCTATTACCGAGTCAATTTCTTGTGTAATGTCAGTTAAAATTCTTTCCTGCTCTGCCGCTTTTTCGCTTGATATATTAATTAAATTGTTTTTCTTCATAATATCAAAAATAGTTCTTACTACACATACAGAAATACTGCTTCGCGGCACACCTTTTAGATCTGATACTACTTTATTCCATTCATTTGCACATATAGAATTTATATCTTCAGTTTTTAATCCGAGTTTAACATCAAAGTTCTCTAGTATTTCTCCGATTGTTATATTTAATAATTCATCAAAATTTAGAGCCATCATTTTGGAATACTTGGAAACTACTTTTTCTCTTATACTTAGGGGGCTTTTTACTCTAATAGATGTTTTGATTGTTGAGTTAGATTGTTTTCCTGAATTTTCTTTTGAAATCGGCTTTATATATCTATCAAAAACCATTTGTAAGTAATATCTTGCAGGTTCAGCATTTTGAGCAGCTTGAATACATATTTTTTCATTTGGAGCATGCGACATATCTGCACTTATTAACTCTGCCGAACCGCTAAATGAAACTGTATCCGCCTTTAAAGGTGCCAGATTATTGAATACACTTCTTTCGTCTGCAGGCTTAATAAAATTTTTTAACTTACTTAAATTATTCAACTGTATTTGCATAATTATGTTCTCCTGTAATTTAAAAACATAAATATTTCAAAACTTTACTATATAGAATTAAATATTTACAGTTGTTTACTTTACTACTTTTGTTAACCCCAAAGGTTTATCAACATTTCTGTTTAAAAGTATTGCCGTTTCATAAGCAAGAATTTGCAATACAACCAAAACAGAAAATAAAAGTTCTATATCATTATACAAATTTAAACATATTGCACTTTCTGATTTTTTTAAATTTAAATGAAATGCCGATAATACTAATGTATCTGAATTATAATCCTTTTCTATTTTCTCCAGCACTTTTATTGTAAATTCCACATTTACGTTATTTACCACAGAAATTACGGCACATTTTTTATTTAGTATTGCAATATGACCGTGCAAAAACTCTCCTGTCGGATATGCGGTTGTATTGATATAGGCAGTTTCTTTGATTTTTAATGCGCCCTCTTTTGCAAGCGGGTAAAACATGCCTGACGCTAATATTGCAGCATTTTCGTATGATATCAATTTTTTTGCAAATTCTTGAATTTTGCTTCTAAGTTCAAGTGCATTTTTCATAATTTCAGGTATTTTTATTAATTCTTCCCTTAATTGAAGCGTTGGCATTTCCTTTCTCTGCATTATTTTCCCTGCGACGAGAAACAGGCAGAATAACTGAGCACTTACTGCTTTTGTTGAAGCTATTGATTTTTCACTCCCTGCATTTAATAGTATTTTATACTTTGCATTGTTATAAAGAGTTGAATTTTTTATATTTGTAATTGCAAGTGTTTTATCTGTTTTAACTCTTACGTTTTCCAAAGACTTGTTAGTGTCAGAGGTTTCTCCCGACTGTGATATAAAAATATACAATGTATCCGTATCAACATCTGTATTTTCTATTTGTGAAAACTCACTTGCATAATATGCCTGTGCATAGCAGTGAATTTTATCTCTCAGATAATTTGCGGCAATTGACGCACTATGATATGATGAACCGCTTGCAATTAAGGCTGTTTTCTTTATATTTTCAGGAAGCTCTATATTTATTGTTCCGTCTTTATTTATATATTTTTTTATTAAATCGCTTATTACATCAGGTTGTTCATAAATTTCAGTTTCCATGAATGTCTTTTTTTTAATTCTAAAAATTTTTTTTAACAGTTCCAGCATATTTTACTTTCGAATTATCTAATAAAACTTAGGTTTATAGTCCCTCAAAACTGTTTTAGGACTTAATAATCCTATTTCAAACAATAAATTTGTTTGAGCTTTATTGTATTCTATCATATTTTTTATTAAATTAATATTTGCCTGTACTTTTAAATTTTGTGATGATATTACATCAATAAAAGTAGCCTCGCCAAGTTTCATATTTGTCAACGATAAATCTAAACTTACATCCGCGGCTTCCGTTTCAACCTTTGAGGCTTCAACTTTTTTAAGTGCATTAATTGAATCATAATAGGAAGAAAGTATATTTTCCTTAACTTCTCTTTGAAGATTAGCAAGCTCTAATTTTTTTGCGCGGACAAGTGATGTATCAGATTTTAGCTGAGTAATTGTTCCCATTAATAAATTTTTACCTACATGAGCTCTTAAGTCCAATGTTATACTGTTATGAGCAGTCATTCCCGCTCTTTTTGTACCCACCAAACCATTTTGGTATGAAAGTGTTAATTCGGGAATAATATCTGTGTAATTAGAGCTTCTTTGTGCCTTATATGCTTCTACTTCAGCTCTTTTTGCACGTAAATCCTCTCTTGCCTCAAGTGCCTGTACATATAATTCATCAATACTTCTGTCAGGATTAACCAGAACTCTTTGGTCAACCGTAATTTCAAACGGGTATACCGCGTCTAAAATATCAACGCCCAATACATTTGCAAGTGCTGCCTGCCTTAATCTGAGAGAATTTAATGTTTCGGTATAATCCTGCTGAGCACGAGCAAACTCTGCCTGCGCTCTTTTTACATCATAGAGTGTTCCTATCCCCGCATCAAACCTTGCTTGAGTATATTTTAACTGTTCCAGCCTATCATATAAATTGACCTTTTGAACTTCAATTTCAAGTTTTTTTCCGAGTGTATCATAATACGCAAGAACGGTATCTCTTATTCTTTCTTCTTTTGTAAATTCCAAATTTGCTCTATATGCTTTAAACAGATTTCTTGACTGTGCCAGAAGAAAGAAATATTTACCTTGATTTATTGTAGACCACTGTAAAACAGCAAGACTCTGTATAGGTACTTCATGAGTTACTGTTGCTACTATACCGCCAACCAAGTACTGACCTTCAAGGTTTGCTATGTTAAAATTATAAAAAATATCGGGCAGAAGTTGAAATTGTGCATTTTTATACAGCCAGTAGTATTGCTTTTTGTATTCATCTTGTATTTTAATATCATAATTATCTTCAAGTGCAATTTTAATACAGTTTTCAAGGTCTGTATATATAAATGGAGAATTTAATTCATCTGATATTTCTCTATCTATAATAAACTGTTTTTCTACATCGGATATTGACGCATTACCTTTTATTACGTTTTTAAATGTTTTATAAGTTTCATTTTCACAGCAATTTGTTAAAGAGTTAATATAATCTGTCATTTCTGAAGCAGGGCAGACACTTTTTACAAATATTAAAATTATAATTACTATAATAACTCTCATAAAAGAATTATCTGAAAATCATAAAAAAAAGAGTTTAGTCTTTTGTCTTAAACTTATTGACTATTTATTTTCAAGCCTTTTGGTACGTATTTGAACATCTTCTATTAACTTTCTGTTAATAGCAAGTAAATCTGCAAGAACACCGAATATAAATGTTTGAAACCCTGTAATTAAGAGAATTGAAGATATAATTAATGATTGAATATATCCGTTTCCGCTGCCGAAGAAATAATAAAACAAAAATCTGCCCATTAAAATAAGCCCGAGCAAAAATATAAATCCGCCTATTATCGCAAAAAATCTGAAAGGTCTGTATATTATAAACATTCTCAATATCGTAAACGAATTTTTTTGAATATATGTGAATATATTTTTTACAAGTCTGGATTTTCTATATGTATTATTTACTCTTATCGGAACAGAGAGCAAATGCAGTCCTTTTATTTTTGACTGAACAACAGTTTCGATTGTATAAGTATAATTATCAAATACATTTATAGCAAGAGCCGCTTCTCTTGAAAACGCTCTAAACCCGCTTGGTGCGTCATCAACAGCCGAAGAACTTAATAATTTTACTACTTTTGAACCAAAATACTGCAAGAATTTTTTTAATTTAGAAAATTGCTTTATATCTTTTATAGGTCTTGCCCCTATCACAATATCAGCCTTTTTCTCCAGTATAGGTTTTACTAATTTTTCAATATCATCTGCATTATACTGGTTATCAGCGTCAGTATTTACAATAATATCTGCGCCTTCTGATATTGATTTTTGAATACCTGCCATAAATGTTCGGGCTAAACCTCTGTGGTGTGTTGATGTTATTATATGTTTTACACCGTATGATTTTGCTATTTCAACAGTTCTATCCGTGCTTCCATCATCTGATATTAATACTTCGATTTCATCAATCCCTTCAATATGTTGAGGCAATTGCGAAAGCGTAACAGGAAGTGCTACTTCTTCATTATAACAAGGTATTTGTATTATTAACTTCATACTATCTTATCCGATATATGTTAGAATTATTATAATATTATCATGTAAATAAAAAAATTTATGAAAAACAATACTGTTTTAAAACTATTTATTATTATAATGCTTTCATTGATATTTCGGGTATGGTTCTTGGATAAACCTGAGGGATTATGGTTTGATGAGTATGTCAGCTGGAATATTGCTTCACAAAAAAACTTTGGTGATTTTACACATCTGGTTTTACAAAATCCGCATACTCCGCTTTATTATTTATATCTTAAATTGTGGATGTTTATTTTTACAGATACTGACCTTGCGCTTAGGTGGTCATCAGTAATCCCATCTGTCGTTGGAGTTTTCGTTATGTATTTTTTGGGAAAAGAACTTCAATCAAAACCCCTTGGTTTATTTTGCGCGTTGTTCACTGCTATAAGTTCATTTTGTATTTATTTTGCGCAGGAGGTAAGGTTATATTCGCTTATTTTTCTTTTTACCTCTTTAATTGTACTGTTTTTTATAAAATCAGCAAAAAATCAGTCAAAAATAAACTTATTATTATTCTTCCTTTTTAATGCACTATTATGCGCATTGCATACGCTTGGAATTATATTTTCCGTTTGCATTATTGCTTCGCTGTTTGCATATCTTCGAGTTAATAAAGGAAACTTTACATCTGATATAAAAAAAATTACATCAATTTTTATGTATATTCTGCCTTTTATAATTGTATTATTGATTATGCTGCCATTTTTATATTCAATCGCTTCATCAAAGACTCTTTCGCAGTTTTGGGGCAGTTTCTCGCCTGTTAAAATTTTATGTTTGTTTATAGATTATTTTTCACCCGTACAAACAAATATTGTAAATACGGCACAGTCATTTTCTTCTTATATAATGCGCAATGGAAATTTTAACATTTCTTTTATTTTATTTGCAATTATTCCCGCAATTATTGGAGTATTTTTTACAATAAAATCATTCTTTAGCGAAAACAAAATAATAAAATATCTTCTTTGTACGGCAGCAGCTTTTTTAGCTGTTATAATTATTATTTCACTAACGGGAAGAATGGTCTTAATTACGAAATATACAACAGAAATTTATCCGATATTAATTTTGGCATTTGCCTCAGGGATTTTTAATTTTAAGTATAAACAAGCAGCCGTTATCATTGCTTCAATTTTTATTATGATAAACATATTTTATCTTATTGTTGCAGATAATTCCGCGCCTAAGCTCCACCGCAATGAGGGGCATAGAGCAGTTGTAGAACTTTTAAGACACTCAAGACTTAAAACGTCAGATTACGTTATTCTTACATATTACGGGCAAGACAGGTTTGAAAAATACCTTGATGATAAAACACGATACAATTTTTACTCAATAAATAAATATAACTTTAATGATGTTCTTTTTAAGGATGATTATTATAATGTTTTATCTAACGGAAAAAGTAAATATAAGAGTGTTTTTGCACAGGAAGATAATCCGCAGATTAATAAATATATGAATAATAACGTAATATCAAAAATGAAAAAAGGGGATAGAGTCGGAATTATCATACTTGAAAATGTTTCCTTTTTATCAAAAGACACAATAAAAGAAATACTTAGTGACAATAAAAAATATGAAATGACGCCTTTTATATTTTTAGTATTTTCGTCATTAAAAATAAATTTGCTTGAAGAGTGTAAAACAAAATTAAAACTTGATACCTTGACTCATTCGGGGGATTGGACATTATACGTATATGAAAAAGTTTAATCGGGAGAGTTGAGCGCTTCTGCTGCGCTCAAATGAGATTTTAAATAATCTTTTAATGCTTTCGGATACTCTTTTTGGCTGTGAGAATTAACCCATTCATGAGCCTCATTGCGAGCTAATTCAAGTATTGGTAAATCTCTTGTTAAATCGGCAAGCCTTAATTCAACCAGACCGCTTTGCCTTACACCTAAGAATTCCCCCGGACCTCTTATTTCCAAATCCTTTTCCGCAATAACAAATCCGTCATTTGTTTGAACAAGAACATTTAATCTGCGCAAAGTTTCTTCATTTTTTGTTGAAGAAACGAGCAAACAGTATGATTGCACATCACTTCTTCCAACTCTGCCCCTTAGCTGGTGAAGCTGTGATAAACCAAAACGCTCCGCATTTTCAATAACAATAACTGTTGCATTAGGAACATCAACTCCGACTTCAACAACGGTAGTTGCTACAAGAACATCATATACTTTATTTTTAAAGTCGTTCATCACTTTATCTTTTTCATCGGTTTTCATTTTCCCGTGTAAAAGCCCTACTTTTAAATCATTAAAATATCCGTTTTGCAATTCCTCTGCTTCTTTTGTAGCAGCCTTAGCAGATAAAGTTTCCGATTCATCTATTAAAGGAAAAACAATATATGCCTGATGTCCGTTATTTACTTCATCTTTAATTAAATTCAGCGCCTGCCTGTATTGTGATTGTTTTAATAAAGCAGTCTTAACAGGTTTTCTGCCTTTTGGAAGCTCATCAATTATTGTTAAATCCAAATCGCCATGCACGGTCAACGCAAGAGTCCTGGGTATGGGAGTTGCCGTCATTGTCAATGTTTGCGGAATTTTAGCTTTGTTTTTGAGCATATTGCGCTGTTTTACGCCAAATCTGTGCTGTTCATCAATAACAATTGCACCGAGATTATTAAACTCGACATTTTCCTGTATAAGTGCATGAGTGCCGACTGCTATATTAATTTGTCCGTTTCTTAAATCTTTTTCAAGTTTATTTCTCTGTTTTTTTGTATTTGACGAGGTAAACAACGCAACATTTACCCCCATAGGTGCAAGCCATTTTATAAAATTATTAAAATGCTGCTGAGCCAAAATTTCCGTCGGCGCCATTATTGCGGCTTGAAATCCGTTTTCAATTGCAGCAAGCAGCATAATACAAGCTACTACTGTTTTTCCGCTTCCAACATCACCTTGCAGGAGCCTTTGCATAGGCTTATTTGAATTAACATCGTTTAATATTTCGTTAATTGCACGAACTTGAGCACCCGTTAATTCAAACGGCAGACTTTTAATAAATTTTTTAACGAGCCCGTCGTCTTTTATTTCAAGGGAAACCGTGCTGTACGATTTCTCATTTTTTGCTCTTATAGAAAACAGTTTTATTTGAAGTAAAAATAACTCCTCAAATACAAGAGTAAATCGTGCCTTTTCAAGCTCTTCCCGTGAATTAGGGAAGTGTATAATTCTTAGCGCCTGTTCTTTATTTTCCATATCGTATTTTGCAATAATATCATCAGGCAAGAGATTTTGAATATTTGAACAGTATTTATCAAGTGCACCGTTAACCGCTTTTCTCAGAGCTTTTATATTCAAATTCTCAACCAAAGGATAAACAGGGACTATTCTTCCGAGGTTTAAATTATCAGTTTCAAAGTTTTCATCGTTAACTATTTGATACTGCGGTTTATCTATTGTTAATTTGTTAGTATAATTATCACGCTTTACACAGCCAGAAACAATTATTCCGCTTAATTTAGGGAATTGAGCCTTATATCTTTCCATTGAATATCTGTTTAATTTAGAATAAAAGAAATTAAGCTCAAGCGAAGCAGAGCTGTCAGTAATAGTTACTTTTATTATTGTAAGTCCGTTTTTAGTCGTAAATGTTTTTAATGCAGTTATTGTTCCATATATAGTTACATTTTCGCCGATTTTTAAATCTTTTATAAGTGAGTGAGAGGAGTAATCAATATATTTCTTCGGGTAAAAACTGATTAAATCGAAAACAGAATATATTCCGAGTTTATTTAATAAATATGCGAATTTAGGTCCTACACCTTTTAGCAAAGCGACATCATCATTATAAATATCAATACTTTTTATCTCATCATTATCACTTTGAGTTTGATTTAATTCTTTTTTAAGCAGGCTGATAAATCTTATTACGCTTTTTTTTCGCTGCATCATTGTTTCCATGGGATAATGTTCAAAAGCCTCCATTACTGCAAGCCATTTTATATCCTTATGGGAATTTTTATATATTTGTTTAATCTGCTTAAGCATAAACCCCGAAAAAGTATTTTCTCTGCCCTCAAGGTCAATATATTTATACTTTTCCTCAAGCTCAACAGCTTTTTTTATTAATTCGATATCTATATTTTCTAAACAATTACTATTCATTTTTTAATTTTAAAACTTCATATATGTCAATTGGTTTTGACTTCCCTTTTATGTAAAAACTGCTTAATTTAACCGTATCAACATAATCTTTAACATACTCATAAGTATATTGGCTTATAAGAAACGATGTTTTAAGAACATGATTGTATGCTTCAATTCTTGAAGCAAGGTTTACTTCATCACCGATTACCGTATATTCAAGCCGTTCTTCAGTTCCGACATTACCTGCAAATACTTCGCCCGTATTTATTCCTATACCGATTTCAATTTTAGGCTTTCCTTCTTTTAAAAACTTTTCTTTTAATAAATCAACCTTTTCTGTAATTTCCATACCGCACTTAATTGCATTAAGAGGATGATTTTCATCTTTTATGGGTTCACCAAATACCGCAAGAACTCCGTCACCTATATATTTATTAATAATTCCGTTATATTTTGCAATAACTGGTTCAATTTGTGAGAAATACTCATTTAATATTGATGTAACATCTTGCGGTGAAAGGTTTTCCGCAATTTGCGTAAAGTTACGAATATCAACAAATAAAACCGTGACAACTGCTCTTATTCCGCCAAGTTTAAGTTTATCAATATCAGCTAAAACTTTTTTCATAACATCTTTTGATACAAACTTACCCATTGCACGTTTTATCAATTCCGTTGATTTATCGGTTGTAATTATAGAATACAATTGTTTTAATAAGGCAGATACATATATTGTCAAAATTGGCGTAACGGGCGGTATATATATTCTTTGGGAATATTGCATAAAATAATAAACAATATATATAAGTGATAATCCCGAAGCAAGAAAAATATTATATTTTAATCGTCTGAAGCCGAAAATAACAAACAATGAAAATAAAAAAGTAATAAAGAATGTAGCATCAAATTTTGCAGGCGATTTAAACGTATTATCCAGCATATTGTCAATAATTACAGCCTGTATATCAATGTCAGAATGTTTTTTCATTACAGGAGTTTCGCTTAATTGTTCCCAAACACTTCTGTCGGCATTCAGACCTATTATAACTATTTTATTTTTAAACTCATCATCAGCCACAATAGGTTTTTTATTTGTTTTTAGAGAATAATAAGAATTCAAGACATCAATTGCAGAGAACTTTTTATGCGAATACCCCTTACTAATCGGTAAATACCAATTAACCTTTGTATATTCACCCTTAACATTATTTCCGAGGTAATCCCTAAACTGCTTATTTTGAACAGGCATTTTTAGCAATTTACAATTATCATCCGCGCTGCACAAAAAATCATCATACAAATTAAAATCTGTTATACCGGTATATTTTGAATATGCGCTTAATGCCAATGACGGATATAATTTATTACCCAAGCGAATAACAGGCATGTAATTGCGCATAATCGTATCATCATCTTCTACAAGCATAGAAGACGCAAGATTAACTGAATTTAATAAGTAACCTTTCGGCAAATTAAAAACAGCTTTATATGATGAATAATTTTTATTTTTACGTTTATCAACAATATTTAAATTATTTTTTTTATCAAAAATGCTTGTATATTCATCAGACAAAACATCACCCGCAAGGTTTGAATTAACCGGGATATAACTGTTAATAATATTATCACTTCGTTTTAACGCGTTATAAAAAATATTATCTTTATCAATATTATAAGTATCGGGGAACATAACAAGATTATGAAATACCACCACTTTAGCGTGAGCATAATTATTAAGATAATCATATAAATCCGCAAATAAATCTTTAGTCCAAGGCCACTTTATTTTAGAAACGGATTTTTCATCAATTGCTATTAAAACAATTTTATCGGACGCTTTTTTTTGTTCAATACTTGTAATTACTTTTGTAAAAAAATCATCCGTTTTATTGTCAAAAAACTTAAGTGACAATAAATAAACAAAAGATATTATGAAAAGCAATACTATAATTAAAGCTGTTTTTGAAATCAAATTTTTTTTCATATTAATAATTTTACATAGATATATGACATTTGTAAAAAAATTAACGGTTAGTAAAAATTATGATACTATAATTTTTAAAACAGGTTAAATTTCTTGGAAAAAAAATTAAATTTTATAATTATAATATTTACGTCAATATTTGCAATACTAATTACAATTCAATTGTACGGTTTTTTGTATGATAAATGTTTTTGGAATAATCTTAATGACTTATATACAGGGCTGACAATATTTTCCGATCATAATAAATATCTGGATTTAAGCGTTATATTTATATATACGGGGTTATTTTTTATAATACTGCCGTTATTATTACTTTTTGGAGGAAAGTTAAAATTTTATGAGTTGAGTGAAAATATAAAAAACAAGTTAAGCTCAATAAAACCTTTTGAATTTTCTTTTGAAAAAACATTATGCAAATATCAATATATAGGTTTAACGGGGTATATTTTACTTTATCCCTTTGACGGAAAAATATATCCTGCATTAATTATCATAATATCGGCATTAATTATAACCGGAATTATTGATATAAAAAGACGTAAAATACTCGCGGGGGGGGGTAATAATTCATTTTCGCCATGGGCAATAGCACCATTATTGTTTGTAATATTTCATAATCCTTATAATATTCCTGTTTTACCTTTTGATGAACATCACTCGGGTGAAAAATTTGCAGCATACTTTATGCACGATAAATTTAATATGCAATATTATAAAGATATAATGCTTGTTCACGGATTTAGAGATATGCTTCCCTCTATCTGCGGTAAATACTTATTTGGTTCAATAAGCGTATATTCATCAATGATTGGTGAAATATTTTTAAAGAATATAAGTACTCTATTCACTTCAATAGTTTGCATGTATATTTTTTCGGACTGCATGGTATTTGCACTTCCTTTAATATTTATCACGGGGGATTTTTATACAAAAATATATTACTGTACATATTTAATATTTTTAAAAAATATTCATCAAAAAACTTCATTAAAAATAACTCTATGGATTGTCATTTTCATAATTATCTCGTATTTATTTATGATAAACTGGACAACTATCGGTTCTTTTTGGATTATATCAGCGCTGCCACTTGCAGGGGTTATGATTTTTAAATTATTAAAACAACCAAATAAGCTGTTAAACATTTTTATTATTATCGGAGTTTTATTAATTTTATTAATACCCTGCAAAGACTTTATAATTGAGTATCTTAAGCAAGCTCAATACTATGTCGCAGGTAATTTATATTCATTCGGCAATAATTTCGGGACATATAATTATTCAATAGCAAAAACTTGCTACTATTTACCAAAACTACTAATGTATATTATGCTTCCCGTTTTTATATCAGAACTTATAAATTCATTTAAAAATAAAAAAATAAACGATATATTATTTTATCTGTTTATAGTTATATTTACAATTATTTCGGTGAATTACGCATTCGGGCGGCTGGATTATGAATATCTTACAAGAATATCATATATTTCATTGCCATTTTTAGGCATAATGATACCTTACTATTTATATATAAAATTTCCCAATTACAGACAGAATATAATAAAACCGATAATATTAATTATTTTTACCGTGTCAATATTGAATATGTATAACAATTATATTAAACACCCAAATTTCTATAAATATAATAATGAATTAACCAAATCCAATTTAAATCAAAATACGATAAATGAAATAAAATCAAGTAACTCATTTTTAGATTTAACAAACCACGGAATGTATTATATGTATTTTAATAAAAAAATACCTATAAATTATACATCCTACTATAATATAATCACGACAAAACAAGCGGAGAATTGCTTAAGGAAACTGATTAATGCACAGCCTGATATCATAATGTTATACGATACAATAAAGTTTGACGGAGTATTTCCATCATTAAGAATAAATCCAATATACAGATGGATTTTGCTTAGCAGAAAATATGAATTAAAAAAAGAAAAAACAGGCATTAATATATATTTAAAGAAGATTAATAAAGAAATAAACTACACAAAAAATGATTTAAATATATTTGATAATATACTGTCAACAGATCCTTTATTCCTCTTACCTGAAGTGTGGGCAAATTCAATAAATACACTTCCGATATATGAAATTAAAAAAGAATACAAAGTAATCTATGCGCCAAATCAAATCACGCTGGAATTTAAAACACCGCAAAAGGGCAGAGATATTGATTTATTATATATTGAACCGTTGAATAAAACAGGATATAAAAAACTAAAAAATTACTCAGTTGAAATTAACGATTTAAATTTTATATCACACATTCAATCACACAGAAACGGAAAAATGTTAATACCGATTGATAATTATGCATCATGGCTGTTAAGTGAAAATATAAAAACAATAACAATATATTTTGATGAAGAAATTAAAACACCTTATAAAATAAGATTATACAAACGAAAGTTCTCTGATGACATGAAAAAATATTTATAATACAATAAAATAAATAGCCCGAGAAAATTTCGCGATAAGTAACATGAGCGAAATTTTAGAGTGGCGTTTTTAAAAGGTTAGCAACTTTACGGTTGCGAAGAGCAAGCGGTATGTTGCGACACTAGATTAGATATTTTATAGGGGAAAGAAAATGAAAGTATCGTTAGAGTGGTTAAATGAATTTGTTGATATAAGTGATTTAAGCGAAGAAGAAATAATACATGCGCTTACAATGAGCGGTTTAGAGGTGGAAGAAGTAATAAAAAGCGGTGCAAAGTTTACAAATATCCAAACAGCAAGGATAAATAAAATAAGTATGCACCCGAATGCGGATAAACTTCATTTAGTGGAAGTAGATTTAGGCGGACAGACAAAAACAGTAGTGTGCGGAGCTCAAAATATAGCAGAGGGACAAATTATACCTTATGCTTCAGTAGGTTCAAAAGTATTATCAAGAAAAACGGGCGAAGAATATGAACTAACGCCTGCTGTCATAAGAGGTATAGAATCACAGGGAATGCTGTGTTCTCAAGATGAACTGGGGCTTGAGGGTTTGCAGGATGAGGATGGAATACTCATTCTTAACAGACTTTATAATGATATTAAATTAGGAACAAAGCTCGAAGATTTGCTTCACATAAAAGATGACACAATAATTGATGTTTCACCGACTCCGAACAGAGGGGATGAAATGTCCGTTATCGGTGTGGCAAGAGAGATAGCAGCACTATTTAATAAAGAATTAAAAATCCCCGAAATTCAAAACAGAGTTGAAAATAAAAGTAATGAGTTTGAAGTTGAAATTATTGACGAAGATACCTGCAATTATTACGCGGGAGGTATTATAAAAGATGTAACGATAAAATCTTCACCTGATTGGATGAAAAGACGTCTTGAAGTATCGGGAATAAGGTCAATAAATAATGTGGTAGATATAACAAACTATGTACTACTTGAATACGGGCAGCCGCTTCATGCTTTTGACAAGGATAAATTAAACGGATATATATGCGTCAGACGCGCGAAAGAGGGTGAAAAATTAACTACATTAGACGGAATAGAAAGAACCCTTACGACAGATACGGTATTATGTGCAACAAAAGATAAAGGCGTATGTATAGCAGGGGTATTCGGCGGAGAAAATTCCGAAATTGATGAAAATACAAAAAATATCATGCTTGAAAGTGCTTATTTTACACCTCATACAAACAGAAAAAACTCAAGAAGCATAGGCTACCGAAGTGAAGCATGTGCAAGATTTGAAAGAGGCGTTGATATAGAAGCGACAAAACCTGCACTTCAAAGGGCAATAGAACTTTTAATAAAATATGCAGACGCAAAATGCAGCGGTATTGTTGAAACTGGTAATAATAAATTATGCGAAACGGAAATAACACTAAGGTTTAATCAAATAAAAAGACTTTTAGGCTGTGAAATTCCCGCCGTAAAATGTATAGAAATTCTGGAAAAACTCGGATTTGAATTAAGAGGAAAAAATGAATCAGCAGCAAAGTTTAAAGTACCAAGCTACCGAATAAACGATATTAAACAAGAAGTTGATTTAATTGAAGAAATAGCAAGAATATACGGCTACGATAAAATTGAGCCGACGCTTCCCGATAAAACTCAATCACCCGAGATATTAAATGAAGCTAAACTGCTTGAAAAAGTTAATAAATTATTTTTAGGATACGGGTTTAATGAAGCAATGACATCCTCATTAATTGGGGAACCTCTGTTAAATCAGTTCGGCTTAACATACAATAAGGATGAAGCAATATTTGTTCAAAATCCGCAATCTGATGAGCATACAATGCTAAGACAGACAACTGTTGCAAATATGTTAAGTACATTAAAAAATAACTTTGATAACGGTCAAAAAAATATCAGATTGTATGAAACAGGAAAAACATATTTTATAAAATCGCCTGCAACAAAAACTGACAGCGGAGTTGAAGAAAATCAAATGATAAGCGGTATTATAACAGGCGAAACAAATGAAAATTTGTGGAAAAAACTTCCCGAATTTGATTTTTATTCATTAAAAGGGATAATGGAAAGTTTATTTGATACACTGCATTTAAGCAGCAGAATAAAACTTGATAGAGCTCAGGATTGCGAATATTTACACCCGGGAAGAAGCGCAAAAGTTATTATGCTTGACAGAAACCCCGAAGTAATAGGATATTTCGGCGAAATTTATCCGATTTTAAAAGACAAATTAAAAATCAATCAAAATATTTATTTGTTTGAGCTTAATTTAGGGAAACTCATAAAAACATCACCAATGAGCATAACTAAATTTAAGCCTCTTGCTCAATTTCCGGAAGTTCAAAGGGATATTTCATTTGCGGTTGAAAAGGATATAACAAATCAGCAAATAATGCAGACAATTAAGAAATCAGCTGACAGCAAGCTGTATAAAGGTGCTAATTTATTTGATATCTATGAGGGCGAACATATCCAAGAGGGATATAAAAGTCTGGCATACAGAATAACACTGCAAAGTGATGAAACTACATTAACGGATGAAGTTATTGATAAACAAATTGAGTTGATAAAATCGGGATTAATAAAGAAATTTCCGACCATAAGTTACAGATAAATAAATGCTCAGGTGTTAATATTTTTTCTCAATAGTCAACAAATACATATAGCACACAAAAAAATATATTAACAAAATTGTATCATAACGTAATAATTGAATAAAATTTGTTGAAATAGAAAACTAAACAGATATAATATAAATAGGTTAGGAAATGTACATGCAAAAAAATTACATTACAATACATATTGGGGATAATAATCAAGAAGGACAGGGAGGAGATGTCGATGCTTAGAAGCAGAGATATGGGACGTTCCATTGCAGTCAGAAGATGGACAAACACGGCACTGGAATGCTACAAAAGAGGATGTGTTTGTGAAGGATGTTTTTATACGGACTTCTTTAACGGAACATCACAAAGATGTCAAATGAAAGCATCCGTGTTAGAACTGGTGAGAGTGTTAGGAAAACCGAATGTTGAAATTCAACAAGTTTTGGTAGATTAGGTAGTATGAATAATTTAAAAGCTCCCGTTTTTGTTTGGGAGCTTTTTTTTTAGATAAATAAAAGAGATTATTATATAATCTCTTTGTAATCTTCTGTATTATTAAATAAATCGTAATTAATTTCATTTTCATTATCTGCAATAACAGCAGTAACAACAGCGTCGCTTGCGACATTAACGGTTGTTCTAATCATATCAATAACCCTGTCAATAGCAAATAAGAATGCAAAGCCCTCAATTAATTGATCGGTTTTAAGTCCTAAACCGTTAAGCACAAGAGCTATTGTAATTAAGCCTGCCCCGGGAATCCCGGCACAAGTACTTGAAGCGATAATAGCAAGCACCATAATCATAGCAATCTGCATCGGGTCAAGAGATACATTGTATGCCTGTGTTAAGAATATAACCGCAACCGTTTGGAATAAAGCAGTTCCGTCCATATTTAAAGTAGCACCTAACGGAAGAACAAAACTGCAAACTTTGTGCGAAATACCTCTTTTTTCACAGCAGGCAATAGTCAAAGGCAATGTAGCACTACTGCTTGCGGTTCCGAATGCAACAAGCAGTGCTTCAATTATAGCCGTATAGAAATTGCTAACGGGAACTTTGCTAAAGAATTTCAATATTAACGGATAAATAACAAAGAATTGAATACAAAATCCAACCAATACAACCGCAAAGAATTTTGAAATTGTAGAGAAAATTCCAAGCCCGAAAGATGAAACGGCAACAGCTGTTAAAGAAAAAATACCGGGTGCCGCAAATATCATAATCCAATCCGTAACTTTCATAGTAGCCGCAAAAATAGATTCAAAGAAAGAAACAATTGGTCTGTTTATTTCACCAACTTTAGCAAGGGCTAAAGAGAAAATCAATGCAAAGAAGATAATAGGAATCATTTCCCCTTTTGCAAGTGATTCCAATGGATTTTGAGGTATCATACTTAAGAACATATTACCTATATTACCTTGTTGTTCTTGAAAAGCATTGTTAACAACAGTTTGCAAATCACCACTTGCCGTAGCACTTATAAACGATTGAACACCTATCCCCGGTTTTATTAATAAAACAAGGAAAGCACCTATAATTACCGCCATAACAGTGATGATTCCGTAATATAAAAGCATCTTTTTTCCAAATTTACCGATTTGTTTACTGTCGCCGATACTTGAAATTCCGACAACAATAGCAGAGCAAACAAGAGGTATAACAACCATTTGAATAACTCTGATGAAAGCCTGCCCGATAATATTTAAAATATTTAAGAAATGATATAATCTAACATTTTCTGTATATAAAACATCTGATTTTCCGCCTGCAATGTTAAATATATAATTACCGAAAATAACCCCAGCAATAATAGCGAGAAATATATGCCAATTTCTTTTAATACCAAGCCCAATAGCTACAAATAATGTTTGTACGTGTAATTTCATAATAACCTCTTATATAATAATGAATTGAGTTAATTATACAAATATTTTAAGAATAATTCAACTGTTAAAAATTTTATAATAAAATAAACATGACAGTCGGAGAAAGAATTATCATGGAAATTAGGGATAAGAAGTTTCATTTTATAGCAATAGGCGGAGTAGGTATGAGCGGACTTGCAAAGTACCTTGCGCAAAGAGGGGCCTGCGTTTCGGGCTCTGATATTCAAGAGAGCAAGTATACTCATCAGCTTGAAGATTTGGGAATTAAAATTTATATCGGGCATAATAAAGAATTAATAAAAAACGATATGATTATTGTAGCAAGCAGTGCAATAAAATCCGATAATGAAGAAATTATACATTCTAAAGAACTTGGTTTAAAGATATACCACCGCTCTGATATTTTAAAAATGATATCAGACGAGTTTTCGTCAAATCAAAACTCATATTTTATAGGTTTTTCGGGCACACACGGAAAAACAACAACAAGCGGATTAAGCTCATATATTTTAACAAAAGCGGGATTAAATCCGTCTTTTGTAACAGGCGGAATAATACCCGAAATAAATACAAATGCACAGTATGCAGGAAATAAATATTTTATTGCGGAGCTTGATGAGTCTGACGGAACAATCCAAAAATATGCAACAGATATTGCAGTAATAAATAACATGGAAGAAGACCACCTTGACTACTATAAAAACGGTTTTGAAGATATTGCAAAAACATTTAACAGTTATCTTTCAAACAAACCAAGCCAAAAGGTAATTATAAATTCTGACTGCAAAGGCAATAAAGA
>CANPWQ010000021.1 GCA_947584965.1 Candidatus Gastranaerophilales bacterium
GCTGGGACGGAAGGATTCGAACCTCCGAGATGCCTGGACCAAAACCAGGTGCCTTACCACTTGGCGACGTCCCATTAGCTTTGACTATTATATATTATTAAGAGCGTGATTAAATGTCAAGACATTTTAAATCTGCTATATACTTTTATTTTTTTTTATGTGTTAATAATTACATAATATATTTATAAGGATGTAAAAAATGCAAGCACGCAGAGCCGCAAGAGAATTAGCTTTAATTTTATTTTCCCAAACTGATACTATTCAAAATCAAAATAAGTGGGATATTCAAGATATCATTTTAAAATCAGTAAGAACACTTACTAATAATTCAACAGATGAACTTAACTCTGCGGCTGCATCCATATTGGAAATAAAAGAATATATTGAAGAATACGAATCAAATCATCCTCAAAATTTAGAACGTCCTATTGATGTTTCCAACATTCCGGTTCCAATTCCAACAACTGCCGATATACAGTCAAAACTTGATGAATTGCTTAATATCGCGGAAAAAACCATGCTTGCACTTGAAATAGCAGAAATGGCTACGTTAGAAGAAAATTCCGAAGTCAAACAATATATTATACAAATTGCTAATTCTTACAAAGAACACAAAAATGAAATTGATGAACAAATCAAAAAATATGCTGTCGGCTGGGATATAAACAGATTGTTTAAAATGGATAAAGATATACTGCGTATTGCAATCAGCGAACTTTTATATATTAAAAATACCCCCGTAAAAGTCGTTATTGATGAAGCGGTTGAACTTGCTAAAAAGTATTCAACGGAAGATTCCGGCGCTTTTGTTAACGGTATTTTAGGCAAAGTTGTTATTGAAAATAACCTTAAATAAGGATTTTTATGTTTAATTTTTTCAAAAAAAACAATGATGAAAAAGAAAAATTTTTTTGGAATTTTTCCTTTGAAAGATTAAAAAACACTATTTCAAATACTACTCAAAACCTTGTTAATAATGTTGTTTCAACAATTGAAGAGGAAGAAGAATTTGATGACTTTATCCTTGATGATATGGAAGATTTGCTTATTAAAGCGGATTTAGGAGTCAATCTTGCATCTTCAATAACAGATAAATTAAGGAAACAAACAAAGGTTAAGCCGTCGCAAATAAGAGAATTTTTAAAAAACGAATTTAAACAAATCCTAGATGAAGCAGGAACAACGGAACTTAATTACAAAGAAAACGAATTAAATATTTATTTTGTAACGGGTGTAAACGGAGCAGGGAAAACAACACTAATTGCGAAACTGGCAAATAATTTCAGACTGTCGGGGAAAAAGGTATTATTAGCCGCTGCAGATACATTTAGAGCAGCTGCAGAAGAACAGCTTGATATATGGGCTAAACGCGCTCAAGTGGATATAGTAAGAAAAGACGGCATTGACCCCGCTGCAGTTGTGTATGATTCAATAAAAAAGGCTCAAAATGAGAACTATGATATTCTAATTATAGATACTGCAGGCAGACTTCAAAATAAGCATAACTTAATGCAGGAATTAAATAAAATAAAATCCGTTATAGATAAACTTGCACCTGCGGCTTTAAAAGAAAGCATACTTGTGTTAGACGCAAATACGGGACAAAACGGATTATCACAGTCTAAACTGTTTTCTGAAACTGTCAACTTAACTTCTGTTGCACTTACAAAACTTGACGGGAGTGCTAAAGGAGGAATTATTATTGCTATTGCAAAAGAATTTAAACTGCCTGTAAAACTTATCGGGGTAGGCGAAAAACTTGAAGATTTAAAACTTTTTAATGCTGATGATTTTATAAATGCGCTTTTTCAAAAAAATAACTAGCAAAATTTATCATGTCTATGTTTTTGAAAAAACAACGAAAGGTCAAGCAATGAATATAAAATCTATTAATAGCACTATAGGGTTATATCAAAATTTTGGGGCAAAAAATAAACAGGAAGATAACAAGCCAAAACTTATTGAAAAAATAATATCAAGGGCTATTATTAACTCGGGAACAAATCAAAACACACCTGCAAAAGAAAATCAAAATTCAGACACCGAAACAAGCCCAAAGGATTTTTTCATTAAAGAATTTCCAAGTGATGAAACAATTGAAACAGTTACTACTCATTTAAAATCCGGAACTGTTAGAACTGATAAAATAAGAAGTGATGTTATAACAGGAACATTTATTGAGTCCGATTTTAACCCTCCCGTAAACGGTGTTGCAAAAATGAAAATCATCAAAAATGCTTCAGGAGATATTGCACAAATTAAGACTTTTAATACAGACGGGCAAGTTCTAAAAGATATTATATATAATCGTGACTTTAATAGTTATTATCATAATGCTCATAAACCTCAATCAATCGTAATAACTGATAATCAAGGCAGAACTACAACAATTTCCAATTCTTTTTTTAATCACAGACCAAGTCAAATCAAATCAGTTACCGTTCAAAAACAGGACGGCTCAACAAAGACAACCGTTATTCCTCACTCTTTAACGGATAAAATAAAAGATAAAGCTGTTGAGCTTCAATGGAAAATTAGGCAATCAATTAATCAAAAATCCATATACATATAATCGTTGTAACAATTCCTGTTATAATTAATGCAAGAGTTGCCATTACAACTTGTTTAGGACGATTCTTTTCTATGCAGCTTGATGTTCCAAGCACATGACTTGCTGCACCTATTGCTATTCCTATAGATATATCACTTTTTATATGAATAAGTTTTAACAACTTATGCCCGAATACCGCGCCGTATATTCCGGTTAATGCAACTAAGCATGCTGTGAGTTCCGGTATTCCTCCTATTACTTTTGATATTTCAAGTGCAATCGGGGTTGTTACTGATTTTGGCATTAGTGATGTTATTATCTGCCAATCCGAGTGAAAAACTTTTCCTATAAAATAGCTTGTCAAAAGCGCTGTTATAATTCCTACGGCAAACCCTGTATATATTGCTCTTTTATTTTTAGTCAGTAAATCCAAATTTTCAGATAACGGATACCCAAGTGCTATTGTTGCGGGGCCAAGTAATAAAGTTAAAAAGCAAGCCGATTCATTATATTTTGTATAATCTATTTTCAAAAAATATAAAATTAATATTAAAATAACCCCCGTAAATACATTTGCGTTTATAAACTTAAATTTCGGATATTTTCTCAGCCATAGAGCAAACTCATATATTAAAACCGTTGCAATGAGTCCTAAAGGATTAATCATTCTTCATTTTCCTCATTTTACGAAGTCTTATATATTTAATTATATTATCTGTTATAATTGCCGTTAATAAAAGGGTTAATGTCGCGGTAACTATCACATTTATTAATATCGGAATAAGATTTTTTTCTATTATTGAATAATAAACAATAATCCCGACAAGCAAGGGCACAAACATTACAGGCATATTTTTTAACAAGAGCGCACAAATATCTTTAACCCACTCTTTTTTTATAATATTCATTTGAATAAGACAGGAAAATACTATTAATCCTAAAATCGGCGCAGGCAGTATACAATGGAACATTTTAACCGCCATATTACACAGATATTGGATTAATAAGATTATAAGAAATCCCAAAATGTATTTTATTAAATGTTTCAAGCCTTTTTCCTTTTTAAAAAAGTGTAGCATTAAAAAAATGATTTTAAAAGTTTTAATAATAACCGCATACTTTAAACTGCTTATTTGATATTAAACAGTTTTATTAATCAAAAAAGGCGCTTAATGCGCCTTTTAATAAATATTATTTAACGGTAAATGTTGCACTCACTGTTGAAACAACTTTCTTTTCTATTGTGCTTGTATCATTTATGCCGTAGTCATTTACCTCTGTAGAGTCGACGGGAACTATCTGAAATACGCCAAGTTTGGCACTTGTCATAACACCGATTTTTCCGTTTGTTCCCTTTACCAAACTTTTAGCACGCTCTTTAGCATTTTTAGCCGCTTCTGCCGCTGCTTTTACTTTTATATCATCAAGATTTGATACATAATACTGCACCGCTTCAGAATGAAGATTAATATCATTGTTTACAAGAAGATTAACCTTTTTTGAAACTTCCGTTAATTTATTAATATCTTTTGATTTTACTGTAGCCGATTGGCTTGCAACATAATAATCAACTTCATTTGTTGTATTATAGCTTCCCGGAAACTTTTTATACTGAGGATAGTTATCAACAACTGAAAATTCAACAGTATTTTCATCAATTCCCTGTGATTTAAAGAATTCCTTTATCTTATTAGAATCAGCTTCTAATTTTGAATATGCATCTTTTAATGAGGGGTTTTGAGCAGAATATCTGATTGTCCAAGATGCGCTGTCCGATGTCACTTTTTGGCTGGCACTGCCTGTTACTCTGATTGTTTGATTTTGCAGTTTTTGAAAATCAACAACAGCCTTTGACAAAATATATGTTGAAAACACACTTCCGAGTGCAATCATAACCCCCAATAAAAAAACCTGATAGTCTTTTATTTGCATATCTATACTCCTTTTTACATGCCTGATTTTATTATTGTATCTTTTTTAATGAAGAAATGAAATTATTATGCTCAACATCGCCGTCAACTTTTGTTACAAAAATTTGGCAGTCTTTGTCATCCGCTTCAATCGGAGGTAACTGTGAAAGTTCTGCTTGATAATAATTAGCGTCATTTCTTGATTTTAAAGGTATTCTGTTTGCAAGACTGTTTAGTGATATTTTTCTTAAAAATCCGCCAATACCCTTATTTTTATTACTGAATTTAGTATAAATCCTTAAAATTGCGTCGCTGTTTTCAAGGTTATATTTTCCCACTATAAATGCGCTTAGTGTCGGCGAAGATGATTTTATTTTCATAAGTTCAATTACATTGTTTTTTAGTTTTAATTCACCTTTTATTTTATCAAAGTTACCGTCGGGGATATTAATAATATCTGAAAAGATGGAAGGACTAAGCATTGTAATCGGATTTCTGAATACCGAAGCAAAATTTAAAATATACTGAACCAATCCTATTTTTTGAATTGCTCCGTTTTTAACTTCAAACAATATATTACCGTTTAATTTTAAACTGTCATCGGTGTTTAATTCAATTAATCCGCTTGCTTTTCCTTGAATTTCGCGTTTTAAATTCAAAATGGCGGTTGACATTATATCGGAATCCACTTCTTTTATGCCAAGGCGAATATAATATTTATGATTTTTTAAATCGCAGTTTACTTTAGCATTAGTATGTCCGCCAGCTATTTCAAACATATTAGAAGCCAGTTTAAATATGCCGTTTTTATCCAGGGTCATATTTGCTTCAACATCAGCGAAATTAATTTCGTTATAGCTTCCCTTTTGAATTTTAACCTGTGCATTTTCAATAATTACATTAGTCGGGTAAAAGCTCATATTAGTGTCGTCGGAGTTTTCTATATCTTCATTATTATAAGAAGCCTGTTGAACGGGAGAGTTCAGCGCTTTCATTATTTTTGCTATATCAATATTATCAACAACAAAGGAAGTATTTTTAATAATAATCGGGAAAATAATTTTATTTAAAATATTTCCGTTAAAAGTCCAGCCGCAGCGTCTGTACTTGCCGTCTGCGTTTATTTTAATTAATCCGTTTTCGGTTGTAATTTTACCCGATTTCAAGAATACTCTTTGAGGAGGTATTAAAACCTTTTCCGCTTCAAGAGTCCCCTCTAATATCGGAACGGCTCCCGTATTAACATAGCGCATATCGCCCCAAAACGTACCTTTTTTAAACATTTTTTGTCCGATTAAAACATTTAAAAATTCACTGGGCAGAGGTTTGGGGATTTGAAAGCCTAAATCTGATATTTTTCCTGTGATGATATTAACATTTCCGTTAAGAGTTATAATCGGCTTCACATTTGTAGTTTGTTTGTTTAATTCTTTTGCAATAAAGTATTTAACCGTTTCTATATTTAAAATGTCGCCGTTTAAGTGCATTATGGTGCTTAAGGCTCTGTCATAATTAACGGGGCTTAATGATGCACCTTCAATTAAAATATCATCTCCCTTTGCTATTTTTCCCATTGCAACAATATCAAAATTATTGTTTTCGGAGGTTATTATAACTTTAGATTGACAGTTACCTTTTAAATTAAACTTAACTCCCGCCGTTTTTGATAAATATTTTGAAAAGAAATCATCCGTTAAAAGAGCCCTTAAAACAATATTAGCCTGCATTGTTGTAAGGTAATCTTTAACTTCACCCTCAAGCGTTATTGTGTTTGATTTTTTATTATCGTAATACCCTTTAAAATCTGATAAAAACAAGTCATTACCTTTTAATGATACAGTTCCCGATGTAACCGTAAACGGAAGCATAGCAAGAGGCACAAGTTTTGCGGATAATTTATTAAATTTTATATCACCCGACATTCCGCTCTTTTTTAATTTAATGTTAAAATCAATATCTCCGTGTATTTTTTTAAGCGGAGCTAACGATTCTTTTACATTGTTTTCAACGATATTGGTTCCTAAAAGTTTTAATATATCAGGGATGAAGAACCTTTTTGCATATACATTTACTTCAAAATCGCTGTTATCAGCTTGTGCATTAAAAAACATTTTAGAACGATTTATAATCAGAGGGCAGTTTTCAACATATAAATGTTTATTTTTTATAACCACCTTATTATCATCTTTTATTGCAACATTAACGGTTCTGTTTGCTTTTTTTATATCCGCATTCAAGTTAAAATGAACAAAACGCTCAATTTTTTCCCTGTTATCAACATTTAAGTTATCCGCGCTAAGTTCAACAACCGTAATTTCATTAGGATTATAAATAAAAAATCCCTTGTTTAAATATAAAACGGAATCAAATAAATCAATAATCCAATCTGATTTTACTTCTTCTTTTTTCTTGTCCTGCTCGGGTATTAAAGCTAAAAGTTTATTAATATCAACAAAAATGTAATCAGCGCCTAAACGCTCAATTTTGATAATCTTATTAAATACATCTTTAAAGGAAACCGCACAATCGAAATCAGAGAGTTTTATAAGATTTTGATTATCTTTATTAATCGTTAAATCACCAACATAAAATAATATTTCGGGCGAAAACGAAGTTTTAAGCTGAGGTTTTTTAATATCAATATCCAGTTTGGCATATTTATGCGCAATTTTTTCCGAAACATTAATAAATTTTTCATTGGAAATAATTGCAGGTAACGCTTTTAAATACAAAATAAGAGCCAATGCAGATAATATAATTACTGTCAGCACAAAACCCAACAAAATTTTAAAAATTAATTTAATCCTCATATCACCATGATATAATAAAAGTATGAAAAAGTTATTAACTTTATTTTTATTGATATCTCTAATGTTTCCGCTCAGTGCAATGGCGGAGTATAAAATAACAAGCGAAAATAATAAATTCGGCTTGTGCGATGAAAGCAATAATGTTATTGTAGAGCCGATTTATAATAAAATAATCAGACTCGGAGAAAAAGCATTTATAGTTCAAAAACGTACAAAATTCGGATTGATAAACAATAAAGGCGAAATACTTGTTCCGATAAAGTATAGACACGTGGAGCGGGTTTTGGGTAAATATGCAAAGCTCGGCAATTACAGTGATTTTGGTCTGTATGATGAAACGGGATTTCCTATCATTGCACCTGTTTATGATTCAATTGATTTACTGTTTGGCGGAATGTTTTTAACATACAAAAACTTCAAATATGGGGTAGTAGATTCTAAAGGTAAAGTACTTTTGGATAATATGTTTGAAGATATATATATGCCAAAACCCAATGTAATGATGATATTATACAAAGGTCAATGGTATGAAATCGAACAGGTAAAGGCAGACACTCTAACACTGCCTGATGACGTCAAAACAGTTGAAACAAACCCCGATTATAAAGTTACAAGTTTAATGGTAAATACGGGCGTGGTTTCGGGCTACTCGTTTTTAACATTTACCGATTACCTTATTAAATTGATATCATCAATATCACCCGCACACGAAGATACTATTGATGAATTAATGCTTTCGCAAGGCGCGGATACGGTTAATATTTTAATAAAATTCACATGGCTTCCGAAGTATCCTTTTGTTTATGCGAGAAATTATTATAAATATATGCGGAACCCTGCCAGCGGGCCTTTAAGCGGAGTAAGGCAAAATCTTATTAATAAAATCAAAAGAATTGATGAAGAAGAATAAAAAAAGAGGGATAAATCCCTCTTTTTTTAGTATTTTTATTTTTATATAATTATTCTTCAACAGCTTCTTGTTCATCCGATGAAGTTTCATCGCCCTCAAAATTTGCCATATCTTCTTCATCAACGGCATATTCTTCCTGTTCTCTGATTTCTTCAGCGATTTCATCAACCTCATCTTCATCACTGTCTTGAACTTCATCCTGTCGGCTTTGGTGTTGAATTTCCATTTTTTCTGCCTGTGATTCACTTTTAATATCTATCTTCCAGCCTGTTAATTTATGAGCAAGTCTTACATTTTGTCCGTCACGACCGATGGCAAGGCTTAATTGATCGTCGGGAACGATAACAAATGCTTCTTTTGAATACTCGTCATCAGCCAAGATATCGACAGATACTATTCTTGCGGGTGAAAGTGCATTTACAATATATTCAACGGGATTATCTGAATATCTTACAATATCTATTTTTTCATTTTTTAATTCACCGATAATTGTTTGAATACGGCTTCCTCTCGGTCCTATACATGCGCCGACCGAATCCACATCGGGATCATTGCTTGTAACAGCAATTTTTGTTCTGTATCCTGCTTCACGTGATATTGATTTTATTTCAACAATTCCGTCTTCAATTTCGGGGACTTCAAGTTCAAAAAGTTCTCTTACTATTTCTGCGTGTGCGTGAGATACTATAACTTGCGGAAGTCTTGATGTTTCTTTTACGTTCAAAACGAATACTCTTATACGATTTCCCGGTTTATAATATTCTCCGGGGATTTGTTCTTTTTGAGGCATTATAGCGTCTGTTTTGCCGATATTTACTATTACATTACGGTTTTCAACTCTTTGAATAATACCTGTTGTTAACGTACCTTTCTTTTCCATAAATTCATCAAGAACAAGTTTTCTTTCGGCTTCTCTAATTCTTTGAGTAATAACCTGTTTAGCACTCTGAGCCGCAATACGTCCGAAATTTTCGGGAGTAACTTCAATTTTAACTTCATCTTCAAGTTCAACTTCATCATCAATTTCTTTAGCGTCTTTCAAAGAAATTTCCAAATCAGGGTCTTGAACATCATTTACTACAAGTTTTGTTCTAAATACACCGATTTCACCGGACTGTTCATCTAAAATGGCTTCAACATTCGGAGCGTCTTTTTGCTTAACGTGTTTTTTATACGCAGTAACCATTGCGTCGCATAAAGAAGCAACAATAACTTCTTTTGTTATTCCTTTTTCTCTTTCCAGTTCTTCGCAGGCTTCAAATAATGCCGTTCCGATTTTAATCATTTTTCTTTCTCCTATATTTCACTATAATATAATTTTGCAGATACGATATTATCTTTTTTTATCAATATATTTTGTTTATCTTTATACGCAAAAACAGTCAAGCCCTCATTTTCATCAAAGTCAACAATTTTTGCGACGAATTGTTTTTCTCCGCTCTCATCAATACTCTCTTTAAGTTTCAAATTAATATCTTTCCCTTTAAAGATTAAATATTCTTTATCAGATTTAATTTTACGCTCAACCCCGGGGGAGCTGACCTCCAAGTAATACTTAAACGGTATTAACTCCTCCAAAAAGTCCGATAAACTTCTTGAAACTCGTTCACAATCATCAAGATTAACATCACGTTCGGTTGAATAAATATATATTCTTAAAAACCACCTGTGATTTTCCTTAACAAGCTCAACCTCAACAGGTATAAGCCCAAATCGCATAAGGGTATTATCAATAACGGGCGAGATTTTTTCCAATAATTCGCGTTTATTAACGTACTCAAAAGTATCATTTTTTTCTGAAGAATTATGTCTTTCTTTTGACATGCTCTAACCTTCCTTTCCGTTAAACTCTCAACTAAATAAAAAAGAAACGGAAAACCGTTTCTCTAATCAACATAATATTATAATAACACAATTTAATTTTTTTAAAAGTAAAGATTTATTTCATTATTTTTAGTATAATATTAAATTATGAAATCAGTAAAAGAATCCGTAACAGAAACAAAAATAATAGAAAAATTAAAAAAGTACCCAAAGTGCAGCGAGCTTGTAAAATATATTTTTCAGGATATTGAACTGCAGGAAATGCAGGAGTACGCGAATAACGTATCAATAAAAAGATTAGGGTTTAATGACCACGGTCCTGTTCACATGAGGCAGGTTGCAATTAATTCGATAAAAATGCTGAATATATTACACGAAGCCGGAATACCCACTTCATTAGAGCAGGAAGAAATCGGAACTTTCGAAGACAGCTTATGCGCTGTTGTCATTGCAAGTTTAATGCACGATTTAGGAATGATGATAGGCAGACAAGGTCATGAAGAAATGTCCGTAATGCTTGCACTGCCTTTAATAGATAGAACTTTAAATGCAATATTTAAAGATGATATTCATAAAAGAGTAGTAATAAAATCACTGGCAATAGAAGCAATAATCGGGCACATGTCTTCAAGGAAAATTCACTCGATAGAAGCGGGCATTCTTTTAATCGCAGACGGCTGCGACATGACAAAAGGCAGAGCAAGAATACCAATGGCTATTAATACCACACCAAAAGTCGGTGATATTCATAAATATTCAGCAAACGCGATAACAAAAGTTAATATTCAGCACGGTGAAACAAAACCCATTAAAATAGATATAGAAATGTCAGCTCAGGTAGGCTTTTTTCAGATTGAAGAAGTATTATTTACGAAAATAGATTCAAGCCCTGCTAAACAGTTTATTGAATTATACGCAGGCGTAGATGGCGAAGAAAGAAAAAGATATTTATAAATTAAAATCAATAAGTTCATCCATTTTAGCGCATAACTCACTATATCTTTTTTTATCGTGAATATAGTTATAACCTAAAACAACTTCCAATGAAGTCGCGGCAGAATGCAGAGCCTTATTAATTCTTCTGGCACTTGATGTAGGGATATTTCTTGCCCTGCGTGCAAGTTCAAGTTCTTGAGGGGTTAAGAAAGGAGTAAGTTTATCCAATAGTTCCGATTGAAACCCTGCATTAACAAAATGAACGGTATATTTATGCAGTCTTTGAAGATTTGATGTAAGCATAATAGTGCGCTCGCGTATAAATACTTCATACACCGCGTCACCTATATGTGCATAGTTTTTAATATTAAGTTCGCGCAATTCTTTTCACCTTATTTATATATTATAGTAATATATATTTTATGAAAATACTTTTTGTAACAGATTTATATCCGATAGGAAACGAGAAAATTGCAAGGGCGCTTTATTATTTTGTGCGAGATTGGCAGAATTTGGGGCATAAGGTTGATATAATAAGGGCTAATTTTATTTTAAATACTCTTATTCGAGGCAGAAAAATAATTAAAGAACAAAAATATACTCAAAACGGGATTGATATTTATAATTTGAATTTTCATACTCCGTTTTGGTTTAATGTCTATAATAAACTGCCTAAAGAATTTTCGCTGAAAAATTATGATGTAATAATATCTCATATGCCATGTGGTGCTTTAATGGCGCAAAAACTGCTTAAACGCGAAAAAATAAAATATATCTGCGCTGTTCACGCTTCAGATATAAAAGTTATGCAAGATATTAAATATTCTTTATTTTTTGCCCGTCAGCTAAAAAAAGCCTACATTTTAGCTGATAAAATTTCGGCAAGAAGTTATGTACTAAAAAATAAGATAGAAAATATCATACCCGAAATAAGTAATAAAACATTTATTGCATATTCGGGACTTGATGAAGAACTGCTGCAAAGCGGTGAGCAAAAAAAATTTAATACGGGTAATATTACAATTACTACAGCAGGAAGTTTGATAAAACGCAAAAACATTGATTTAATTATAAAATCGCTCGCAAAAATTCAAAATAAAAACATAAAATTAAAAATAATCGGTGAGGGAAAAGAAGAAAAACACTTAAAAAATCTGGCGGCAAAACTTAAAATTCAGGATAAAGTTACATTTACGGGGCATATTTCGCGAAATGAAGTAATGCAAGAGCTTTATAAATCCGATATTTTTGTCTTAACAAGCGACAATGAAACCTTTGGACTTGTATATTTAGAAGCTATGATTGCAGGCAATATCGTAATTGCCAAGAAAAATGACGGAATTGACAGCATTTTAAAAGACGGAGAAAATGCCTTTTTAATTAATCCTAATACAAATGAGCTTATTAATTGTATTGAAAAAATTATTTCGCTTAACGAAAATGAAAGAAACGCAATAATACATAATGCAAAAGAAACCGCAAAAGCATACAGCGCAAAATCGGCAGCCGAAAATTATATAAAAAATATACAATAATTTTGTTTGTTTTATAATGAAGCAATGGAAAAAATAAAAACAGTTATAAAAAATATGCTCGGCAAAAAGTCAACCGACGCATTTATAAATGAGAGCAACACAACCGAATTAAAAAAGACATTAAATATATTTGACCTTTTAATCTTAGGCGTAAGCGCAGTAGTCGGAACGGGAATATTTACGATAATAGGAAGTGCAATAGTAGGAAGTTCTGACGGATTAGGCGCAGGAACTGCTGTTATAGTATCAATGTTAATAGCCGGGCTTGCAAGTTTATTTTCAGCTCTTGCATATTCTGAAATAGCAGCTATGATACCCGTTGCGGGAAGTGCATATACTTTTACATATGCAACAATGGGTGAATTTATGGCGTGGATGGTCGGCTGGATATTAATGCTGGAGTATGCCATAGGGAATATTACCGTAGCAACGGCGTGGACGGGATATTTAACTCAGTTATTAAAAGGATTTAAGCATATTTTGCCTGAATTTATAGTTAATTGTCCTTTATGGTTAAGAAATGATTTCCGCTCAATGTATACAATGTGCGATAAATACGGCTGGGATGTGCATGATAAAATGCCGTTTATTCACTTGCCCTTTGGGCTTGAAATCCCGTGCGCAATAAATATACCTGCAATTTTTATAGTTCTTGTGCTTACAATTCTTTTAATTAAAGGAGTAAAAGAATCCACAAGAGTTGCAGGAATTATGGTATTTGTAAATTTATCAATAATCATATCATTTGTACTTGTAGGAGCAAAATATGTAGCACCCGCAAACTGGACTCCTTTTGCTCCAAACGGAATTGAGGGAATACTGGCGGGTACGTTTATTATATTTTTTGCATACATTGGGTTTGACGCAATATCAACGGCGGCAGAGGAAACAAAAAATCCGCAGAGAGATTTGCCGATAGCAATTATCGGAACTCTTGTAATGTGTACAATATTATATATATCGGTAGCATTAGTATTAACAGGTATAATCCCGTTAGGGAGTATAGATACACAAGCTCCTTTGGCTCACGCTATGCGAGCAATAGGCAAAAACTGGTATGCGGGAGCAATATCGGTTGGTGCACTTTGCGCGCTTACATCGGTTTTACTTGTATATCAACTCGGAACAACAAGAATTTTTTACGCAATCGCGCGCGATAACTTTCTGCCCCGAAGCATTATGAAAATCCATAAAAAATTTAAAACACCGCATATTATAACTTGGATTTCAGGCTTGATAGTTATAATAGGTTCATTGTTCATGGATTTAAACATCTCGGCAGAACTCTGTAATTACGGAACATTTGCTTCTTTTGTAATAATTTGTATAGAAGTATTAATTTTAAGAAAAACGGAGCCAAACAGATATCGTCCGTTTAAAGTCCCGTTTTGTCCGTTATTTCCGATACTCGGCATAATAATGTGCAGCTGCTTTATGATATATAAAAGCATATCGGGCGGCACATCTTCACTTTATTTTCTGTTATGGGTTATAATAGGACTTGCAATTTACATATTATACGGATATAAAAATAAACGAAATAAGGAGGAATTATGAAAAAAAGTTTAATTCTTGCAATTGCAATTATGGCAATGGCACTTCCGACTATAGCAAGCCCTGTTGTAACTTCAAACACTACAAACGGAGGCAGCACGGCAATAACCACTCCCGACGCAGGTGTATCGGGTTTAAAACCGGGATATAACGATACATATTATACTCACTATAAAACCATTACAGGATACAAATCCAACGGCAGATGGGGCTTTTACAGCGAAAACGGCAGAATAAATCTTCCCCCTATGTATACGGAAATTGAAGGGCTAAATTATAACTATATTAAAGTCGCTATAAACGGGCTTTGGGGAGTTATTGATACTAACGGAAATCAAATAATTCCTACAAAGTACGATGATATTGACGCCATGAATCACGACTTATTTAAAGTTAAATTTAACTCTAAATACGGTGTAATTAACAAAAACGGTACAATTATAGTAAATGCAAGCTACGATGATGTAGATGAATTAAGCTCAAATTACTTTTCTATTGAAGAAAATTCAAGAAAAGGTTTAATAACGGCGGGCGGAAAAGTAATTATAAAGCCCGAATACGATGATATTGAAACTTTAGGCAACGACTACTTTAAAGTTGAAAGCTATGACAGGTGGGGAGTTGTTGATTTAAACGGAAAAGTTTTAATTGCTCCGAAATATGACAAAATAGAAACTGCAAGAGGAAACTATTTTAAAGTAAAACACAACGGCAAATGGGGCGCTGTTGACGCTAAAGGCAGCGAGGTTGTACCGATTAAATACGGACCTTTACAGGTAAATAAATACATTAAGGCCTTATATTAGTTAAATAAATTCATTGAAAAAGTCCGATGAAAAATCGGACTTTTTTTCTTGTTTGCAATAAAATAGAGTAAACAAGGATATAAAAATGAAACATACAAAATATTCTGCCGTAATAGTAGGAAGCGGGATTGCAGGCTTATATGCCGCAATAAAACTAAACAGAGAAGCAAATTTACCGAACGGAATATTAATAATAACAAAATCACAGCTTATTGAATCAAACTCAAAATACGCACAGGGCGGTATGGTATGCGTAATGCCCGAAAATAAACTTGACTCTACCACGTTGCATATTGAAGATACCCTAAAAGCAGGCGCAGGGCTAAGTGATGAAAAGGTTGCAAAATTTATATCCGAAAACAGCGCAAAAGTAGCGGCGGAACTTCAATCTTTAGGCGTTGACTTTGACCGCGACGAAAAAAATCAATTAAAATTCACAAAAGAAGCCGCCCACAGCGTGAACAGAATACTCCATGCCGGCGGTGACGCAACGGGTTTTTGCATTGAAAATGCGCTTGTTAAATATTTAATGGGAAATAAGCAGGTTGATATATATGAAGAAACCTTGTGTGTGGAGCTTTTAAAAGATGAAAAAAATATCTGCCGAGGATTAATAGCATATAATTACCGCGAAAACGAATACGAAATAATAGAAGCACCTGCCGTAATACTCGCAACTGGCGGAATAGGGCAGTTATACAGATATACGACAAACCCCGACATTACAACGGGCGACGGAATAGCACTTGCATACAGGGCAGGTGCGATTGTAAAAGATATGGAATTTGTGCAATTCCACCCTACAGCATTTGCACTTTCGGACAAAGGCACAATGTTTTTAATATCTGAAGCCGTAAGAGGCGAGGGCGCAAAACTGGTTAATAAAAGCGGTAATACTTTTATGGAAAAATATGATAAACGGCTTGAACTTGCGCCAAGAGATGTTGTAACCCGTGCAATATACAATGAAATGAAGCAAAACGGCACTAAAAACGTATATCTTGACGCTACACACATAAATGAACTTAAATTTGAAAAAAGATTTCCCACTATTTACGGCACTTGCAGGGAATATAAAATTAATCCCGCAAACGATTATATCCCCGTTTCGCCCTCTGCACACTATTTTATGGGCGGAATAAAGACTCAAGTAAACGGCAAAACTTCATTGCAAGGGTTGTATGCAATAGGTGAAGCAGCCTGCACGGGGCTCCATGGTGCAAACAGATTAGCCTCAAATTCCATACTCGAATGCGCCGTAACCGCTTACGAACTCGTTAATCATTTAAAAACTCTTGATTTAAAAACAGATGCCTTTTCCGATAATCAAATTTCAAAAATTATAAGTTTTTATGAAAATCAAAATGTAAAGTCGGATAATACCGATTTTACTCAATTGAATAATGAAATTAAACAAATTATGTGGGATAATGCAGGGATTATAAGGAACGAAGCAAAGCTCACAAAGGCTAAAGAACAAATAGAAAAAATAAAAGAGCAGTTCCCGTATACTTATAAATGTCCGAACAGATACGCTTATGAAATACGTAATATGATGACAATTGCGGAATTAATAATTGAATTTGCACTGTACAGAAAAGAATCAAGAGGCGCACACTATAGAGAAGATTACCCGAACAAAGATATGATAGCCTCCTCGCACGAAAAATCAAGAACAACGGCAATGAAAGGTTAAAAATGACTTCACAATTACTTCAAAAATTTATAGTAAAAGAACACATAAAAAACGCATTAAAAGAAGATATCGGCTTTGGCGATATAACAACGGATTTTTTAATTGATGAAGACGAAACATTGACAGCAAAACTAAACACAAGGCAAGACGGTATTTTATGCGGGATAGATATTGTCGAAGAAGTATTTAAGACTCTTTCTAAAGATGTCAGAATTGAAAAATATTTCAAAGACGGAGATGACATTAAAAAAGGTGATACGCTTGCCGTTATTCACGGCAATGCAAGAGCAATATTAACAGGCGAAAGAACTGCATTAAATTACATTCAGCGTTTAAGCGCAATAGCTACGGAAACAAAAAAATATCAAGACGCAATAGGCAGCTGTAAAGCAAGAATAACCGATACCAGAAAAACAACACCCAATTTCAGAATGTTTGAAAAATATGCCGTATTAACAGGAGGAGCAAGGCTTCACAGGTTTAATTTATCAGATTGCGTTATGATAAAAGATAATCATATTCAATTTGCAGGCTCAATCACAAATGCGGTAAATAAAATAAGGCAGCAATTATCGCACACTCATAAAATAGAAGTAGAATGCGACACAATAGAGCAGGTAAAAGAAGCCCTAAACGCAAAAGCAGATATAATAATGCTTGATAACATGGACTGCGAAACAATGAAAAAATGTGTTGAATTAATTGACAATAAAGCAAGAATTGAAGCAAGCGGGAATGTAACATTAGAAACCATTGGAGAAATCGCAAAAACGGGAGTTGATGTTATATCATCAAGTGCAATTGTTGCAAAAGCAAAGACTCTTGATATTGGGCTTGATATGTAAATAATTTGCATTAATCGGGTTTTTATTACAAAATAAAGTTATAAAAAGGGGTTAATAATTGAATATAACGGTCTTTATAAAGCAGGTTCCCGACACTAACGACGTTAAGTGGACTGCCGATAATAATATAGACAGAACAAATATGGAAAGTATCTTAAATCCCGCGGATGCGCAGGCAATAGAAGCTGCACTAACATTAAAAGATACTTACGGTGCTGAAGTTACAGCGGTTACTATGGGACCGAGTAAAGCTGACGCGGTTTTGCAGGAAGCAATTGCAATGGGCGCAGATAATGCTATGTTATTATGCGACTCTAAATTTGCAGGTTCCGATACAAATGCAACTTCTAATGTACTGTCTGCCGTTATAAAAGAGAAGCTGAAAGATACCGATATTTTACTTTTCGGGCAAAGTGCAATAGATGGAGAAACCGGCCAGACAGGAATTTCAACGGCAGCAAGGCTCAATCTTCCCTGTATTACTCATGTAAATGAAATAGTAAATGTTCAAGACGGTTATATTAATGCGGTCATCGAAACAGAAACGGATAAAATTACATATAAGGTAAAACTCCCCGCCGTTATTTGCGTTAATAATTACTTAATTAAGCCAAGACTACCTAAAATCAGCGGATATATTAAAGCTCAAGAATACATTTATCATAAATATAATATGTTTGACTTAAATGTAAATGAAACGCAAATAGGGGTAAAAGGTTCACCTACCTATGTTAAGAACGTATTTAAAAATCAAGAAAACAGAAATTGTAAGTTTGTTGATAATATTAATGAAATAATAGATGAAATAAAATCGGGGCAGGCAGTGTAATGGAACCAAACGGAATATTAATATACGGAGAATTAAATGATAACTGCGAAATTGCACCCGTTGTGTTCCAACTGGTTTCAAAAGCCGCGGAATTAAAAGAAAAAATATGGAGCCAAAAGGTATCCGTCTGCATAATCGGACCGAGAATAAACTATGAGACAATAATATCAGAGCTTGGCACATACGGAGCCGATGAAGTTATAATTGTAAGCGACGACAGGCTTAAAGGTTATAATAAAAATTACCATGGAGAGCTTTTTAAACAAATAGCGCAAAAATATCCGCCAAGAATAATATTAATAGGTGCAACACTGCAGGGTAAGGAAATAGCGCCGTATACGGCAGTTAACTTAAATACGGGACTGACTGCAGACTGCACCGATTTGGATATAGGCGAAAACTATATGCTTTTATCCACACGTCCTACTTTTGGCGGGAAATTAACCGCGAACATTTTATGTAAAACGTTTCCTCAAATGGCAACAGTTCAGCAGAATGTTTTTAAAGCTATAAAGAAAGAAAATAATAACGTAACTGCCGTATTTGACTGGATAGATATTGATAAAATCGAGAAAAAAATTGAAATAGTTAATTTAATAAAGAAAAATTTATCATCAAAAGATATAAATTGTGCGAGAATAATAGTATCTGCAGGCTTAGGCGCATGTAAAGATAACGGTATAACGCTTGTATATGAGCTTGCACAGAAGCTGAATGCCGCAGTCGCGGGTTCTCGCAGTGCTTATGAAAAAGGTTATATAACAAAATCACAGCAAATAGGTCAAACGGGGAAAACCGTTGCCCCGGAATTATATATAGCAATAGGAATATCAGGCGCAGCCCAGCACCTTGCGGGAATTAAAAACAGCGGAAAAATTATCGCAATTAACCAAGATGAAACCGCCCCGATATTTAAAAATGCAGATGTCGGAATTGTGGGCAACCTGTTTGAAATTATACCTGAATTAATAAAAGAGTTGGATAGATAAAGAGGAAAAAAATGAGCAGTGAAACAAATTCAAATGAAAAAGTATTAAAAAAATTCTCAACAATACAGTTGTTAAATTTCTGTCTGGGATTTTTCGGACTCCAATTTGCGTGGCAGATGAGAATAATACTATCAGGTCCCGTAACAGAGGGTTTAGGCGCGTCTCCCTTGTTATTCGGATTAATATGGCTTGCCGGCCCCGTAACAGGAATGGTTGTTCAGCCTATAATAGGAGAATTAAGCGATAAAACCCATACAATATTCGGAAAAAGACGTCCGTATTTATTTGCAGGAGCGCTGTTTGCCAGCCTTGCATTATGGGCATTCCCTAATTCTGCAGCAATTGCGCAAAATATATGTACATTTCTTCATATACCGCAGCCCGTATTCGGCGGATTAATCATTGCAGCCGTTATGATATGGGTTATAGACGCATGCGTTAACGCTGCCCAAGGACCTTATAGAGCATTAGTTCCCGATTTGGTTCCCCCTGAACAGCACTCACTTGCTAATTCATACTTAAGTTTTGCTATAGGTTTAGGCTCTGTAGTTGCGGCAGGTACTGCTCCCTTTTTAAAATATGTTTTCCGGTATCAAATGAGCATTAACGCTCAATTTGTTATGGCGGCTCTTGCTTTTTCACTGGCAATGCTTTGGACATGCTTAACAATACAAGAACACAAATACAGTAAATCAGATAAAACAAACGAAAATGCAGCTGAGATAAAGGCAGATGAAACACCTTTTGTTCAAAAAGTTGTTAATTTCTTTAAATCCTCGCCTGAAGTCGGTAAAATTTGCACATTGCAGCTGTTCACATGGATTGGGATTATGAGCTTAAATATTTTCTTTACCCAATACGCAATTCACTCCGTTTTCGGAGTCCCCGACCTTACAAGCGCAACAGAGGAAACAAAAAATTTATACCTTAATACAATAAATAAAGCAACAAACTTTTCATCAATCTGCTTTGCGATACAAAACCTTATATGCTTTTTGGTATCTATTCCCATAGGGCTGTTATCAACAAAATTCGGAAATAAGAAAGTTCACTTCATCGCTTTATTAACTTTAGCTTTAGCATATATCGGAATGGGATTATCAAAAAATCCTGCCATAATTCTGGTATGTATGTCACTATCGGGTATAGGCTGGGCAAGCGTATTATCATTACCGTTTGCAATGTTATCGGAGTTCATTCAAAAGGGCTCGGAGGGTTCTGTTATGGGTATATTTAATATATTTATAGCAGGTCCGCAAGTTCTTGTCTGCACTTTGCTTGCTTGGTTCATTTCAAAATGCGATTATCAAATCACGTTAGGCATTAATTATCACTGGGAATACGCATTTTTCATAGGCGCTGTAACGCTTGTTATTGCGGCATTTATAACTAATTTAATTAAAGAAAAATAAAAGAAAAAAGAGAGGTTTAAATAACCTCTCTTTTTTATATATTTCTTACAAGTTCTTTTATTTTATCAAATTTATGGATTTTATAAGTAAAGCAAACCCCGCAGCGGCTATATAATCTGTGTTTGCAGTTTTCGCAATCTGAATTTACATAAGCCAAGCGGGCATATAAATCTATTTTATTGTAAAACCAGTTCGTTAAATTGCTTAAAGATTTAAAATCATTAATTGAAACTTTCATATACTTTGACAACCCAAAACACCTTACAGCTGTCAGATCGGGGAGTATATCTATAACGGGATTACAAGTTCTGCAGCTTTGTATAGGATTAGAAGTTACATATTTTTTACCTATTTGTGAAAGCTCGAGCAATAATCGTTTATCTTCAACATCCAAAAGACAATCGGGGATACTGTTACAGTCATTATGCGGACTTATATCATTTTTTTTGCAGTCTAACCAAAAACTTCTTAATACGGATTTCATTTCTTTAAATCCTGCTAAAATATCCTCTGTATGCTCTTTAGTATCATTAGGAAGCGCCGTTGAAAATCGCAGATTATGAGAATCCGCTATTCTTAACAGCTCAAATATATACTGATAATCCATATTTTTTGAATATATGTTTATCCCCAGAGTATAATTTTTATTAACTTCTTTTAATGCTTTTATATTACTCTTAAGTTTATCAAACATTGCTTCACCTATATCGGAAGCGGAATTGCAATTTATTAAAAAATGTATTTTTTCATTTCCCAATATATCCAAATATTTATCAAGATTTAATCCGTTAGTATATATAACAACTTGTTTTATTTTCTCATCCGCATTCAATATTTCAATTACTTCTTTAAAATGAGAATATACCGTTGGTTCACCGCCTATAAGCCCAATTCTATCCGTGCCGTCCGCCTTTATAAATTCAACAACTTTTTTAAAATTTTCAAGCGTATATTCTTCATTTTCTTTATTAACAAACTCATCTGCAAAACAATACGGACATTTTAAATTGCATTTCCTTGTTAGAAATATATTCGCCATAATTAATCCTCACTGCATTATTATTATCTTATATTAAAAATAATTTTTTAACAATTTAAACCCGTATTTTATATAATTTAACAGTAATGATGAGTAGCATTTTCTTGTTAAAAATATATTCGATATAATAAACCTTAAATAAAGCTATAGTGTAATTTTATACTTATTATTTTTGTATGGTGACACTCTGCTAATTATCTCGGATACCAGTAAAAGATCAGTGTCTAGCAGCTATCCCCCGTAAACATATCATAATACGTACCATTACCAACGGGACATACTTGATGTTTAGCTCTCTGAGCGTCACAATAATAGGTACAACGAACTCTAAGACCTGGTACTTTGGCTAATAAATTAGCTCCCTCAATTATATCAGAGTACATATCAGTTATTTCTATATCACTTAGTTGACTTAAATCTGTTTCTTCCATTTCGTTTGCTCCGTTTGTTTATAGTTTTAACATCTTACCTATCTTTAAATTTGTTTTATCATCTATTGCAAAAAAACCCGAAAACGGCGTGAATGTCATTTCATTAAAATAAATTTGATTTCTGTATAACAGCCAGTCCACTCGCACAAGTTTGAACCCCGCTGCAAGCTCTTTCGATAACTCCACAGCCTCTTTTAATCTTTCCCCCGCAGGTTCGTTTTCTTTTATATATTCAGGATTTAATCTTAGTTCGCTTTCACTGTAATCTTCATTATACACACTGCACTTTGGTGGCATACTATACTCTATCTTTTGATAGATTTTTGGTCTCTCATTAAAACAATATATCTCATATTCAATCGGGTATTGTTTATCTTCATCTATTAGTATCGGCTCTATTATTATCTTCGGTTCTATACCCTTATACTGCATCTCAAACCCCGCCCACGGGAAAAACGTCTGGCTCATCCACCCGTCAAAGCGCTCTTTTATATAATTAAATAATGCTTCCTCTTTTATAAATTCTTCTTTATCCTTTATCTTATACTGCCATTTACATCCATGGTTTGCTTTAATAATAAAAGAATAGGGTAAGGTATTAAACGGAATATCATCAAATTTATCACCTACCCAAAGAACAGGTTTTAAATATTTCTCTCCTATTTTTTCCCTTACCCATTCGCGAACTTTTACTTTATCCGTTAGTTCGCTTTTTTGCTGCTTATTGTCATATAACTTTATCCACTGTATTTTTTCGTTAAATGTTTTTGGGTGTTTTAAATTTAATTCTTTACCCGTCATAGCTTTAAACATCTTTTTTAAATATTTAGGATACTCACTCTCTGACAAGCTAATTAAAAAGTTATAGTCATAAGGGGGCTCACCTATATCTTCTTTTTTAAATTTGTTTAATATTAATTCCAGCATTTTAATCTCGTTATTGATTGTATTTGATTATAACATGTAAAATATAGCCAGTCAAGTATAATCAGTTTACTGTTAAAACTAATCATATTTAACCTTATAAATTAATCAATAATAATTTATCTTTATATGAGGTGATAAAATATGATTACTAAAGAGCTAATAGGTAAAAAAATTCAACAGGCGCGGTTGCGCAAACACATTACCCAAGAGGAACTTGCAGAAGCGGTTGAGCTTTCTCCCAATTATTTAAGTAAAGTCGAGCGAGGATTAAACATGCTCAATTCCGTTAAATTTTTAAAAATAGTGGATTACCTTGATATAGACTTAATTGAATTTGGTATTTTTAATAAAAAGAAAGCCGAAGATAATTATAAAGAAATAAACAACATAATTTTTAAATGTGATGATAAAACCGCTCAGCTTATTATAGCGCTTGCAAAAACAGTCGTTGATTATAAAAAATAGTTTTTTAACAGTCTTAGCCCGTATTTTATATAATTTAACAGTAATGATGAGTTGATATTTTGGTTAAATATTTTTTTTACAATATACGAGGGGCGCAAATAATATTTTAAAATTACATTTTTTCTAAAATTTTCAATTTGTTTATGCGATAAAACTCCGTTAATGGAAGCTGTATTTTTAAATGAGTCTTTGCCTAAAACATCACTACCATAAAGGTTGTACAGTTCGCTTCCTCTAAAAGGAACGACTGATGATACTTCTATAAAGTCGGTATTTGCTTTAAACATTATGTCTTTTGTTTTATTTAAGTGTTCCATAGTTTCCCAAGGGAAACCTATTATATAAAACCCGAAAGTCATTAAACCCGTTTGTTTAACAAGTTCAACCGCATTAAGATTTTGCTCTGCGCTCGTTCCTTTTTTCATTTTCTTTAGCGAGTCATTACTGCCAGATTCTATACCAAGAGCAATAATAGTGCAGCCTGCCTGTTTCATTTTTTCAAGCATTTCACTATCAAGACAGTCTGTGCGCGAATTTGCACACCAGTTAATCTTGCCGTTAAGGCTAGAATTTATAATACTTTCACACAGTTCAATAACAAAGTTTTTATTTATTGTAAAAGTATCTGATTTAAAGAAAAAATCAGTTATTTTATACTTTTCAACGCACTCGGTCAGTTCGTCGATTATGGAATTAATACTTCTATATCTTACTTTTTTACCTGATATTACAGGCGAAAGACAATAAATGCATGAGGCAGGACACCCTCTTGATACCGATATAGTTGCCATTGGCTTATTTGTCAGGGGATTTTTATATAATTTATTATTCATTAAACTTCTATCAGGAAACGGCAATTTATCCAAATCCTCACAAAAATGCTCTAATTTATTGCAAATCCAATTTTCGCCATTTTTATAGCAAATCCCCTCAATGTTTTTAAGTTCATTTTTGTCATTATAATGAGCATTTAACAACGGTTGAATTATAAATTCCGCTTCACCGCCGATTAAATAATCAGCAGTAATTGTCGTATCCAAAAAGTTTGCTTCAACATTAAAAAATAAAGCCCCTTTTAGGATTACTATTGTTTCCTTTTTCAGTGATTTTATTTTTTGTACAAACTCAATATCCTCGTATATACTTGCGTTAGTCGTGCTTATAAATACAATATCGGGATTTTCGGTTTTAAAATCGCATTCAAAATCACTATATGTAAATTTTTCGGCGCTGTAATCTTTCAGAAAAATTTTATATTCCTGCCGTAATATTGAAGCAATATAACCTAAATCATTACAGGCTCTATAATCATTGGCGCAAGACGCATTTATATTTATCTGGCATCTGTCCTCGCCTCGCTGATATGTTCCCCCGGGAGGATATATTAACATTATTTTTTTCATATATTTTTATTCACTCGTATGCTAAAATTAATATACTATAATTTTCGGACAAAATAAATTATGAACAAAAAATACATAAGATATCCGCTTGGATTTATAATGCTGGCAATGATACTCGCAGCCTTTTATTTTTCGGGTATTACACTTTTTTTAGTGTCGGGATTTTTTATAATAATCACAATGATAGAATACAGGAATATGTTAAAAAATAAGAACATAATTCCTCACGCCTTTTTGCCTGAAATTATAGGGATTTTATGCGCTTACGTATTTATTTTTTCAAATAACATAAATCTTCACGCATTTATTACTCCTATTATGCTTGCAGGTGTTGTATTTTCATTTATATTAACCGTTATAAAAAATCAAAAGCCATACCTAATGAGCTCACTCACCACCATATCCGCAATAATGCTTATAATTTGCGGACTTTATATAATTAAATTAACATATTTTTTTGAAGCAAAAAGTGCTGATTATTTAATATTAATTTACTTCTTAGCTATACTTTGCGCGGATTTTGCAGCAAGTATTATCGGAAAGAAATTTCCTTTTGTGCATTTTGCGCCCGAAATCAGCCCCGAAAAAACACTGACAGGCTCTTTAGCTCATCTTATTATGTGCTGTCTAATTTGTCTTCTAAGTATTAAATTAATTCACTTTTCACCTTTAAAAAGTCTGGGGCTTGGAGTTATTATATCGTTGTTTGCTCAATTCGGCGATTTAACAATTTCAACATTTAAGCGGGAGCTTGAAATTAAACACAGCGGAAGTTTATTTTTAAACTACGGCGGACTGCTTGACAGAATGGACTCTTTTTTATTCTCTGCGCCTGCCGCATACTACTTTTTATTTTTGACAACGCTTATTTAACACCTTGTGCGCGCAATTTTTCGACAAAATGTTTTAATCTTTCCATTGCCTTTTTTAAATTATCCAGTGAATACGCATAAGATATTCTTAAATACCCCTCACCGCTTTCACCAAAGGCACTCCCCGGAATTGCTGCGACTTTTTCTTCTTCTAAAAATCTTGTTGCAAATTCTTCGCTTGTCATATTAAATTCTTTTATGCAAGGGAACACATAAAATGCCCCGAACGGTTCAAAACATTCAAGTTGCATTTCTTTAAACGCATTTATTAAAAACCTGCGGCGCTGATTATATGACTTTCGCATTTCATCTATGTCTTTATCCCCGTTTTTCAATGCTTCAACTGCTGCATACTGGCTTGTAATAGGCGCGCACATTATCGCATACTGATGTATTTTTAACATTTGTTTTATTATTTCTTTCGGAGCGCAAGCATAGCCAAGACGCCAGCCTGTCATTGCATAAGCCTTTGAAAATCCGTTAATTAATATCGTGCGTTCTTTCATGCCTGCTAATGAGGCAATAGAAGTGTGTTTTCCGCAATATGTAAGCTCAGAATATATTTCATCAGACATTACATAAATATCATATTTTTTAATAACTTCGGCAATTTTTTCCAAATCTTCCCGCTCCATAATTGCGCCTGTCGGATTATTCGGGTAGGGAAGTATTAACAATTTTGTTTTAGGGGTAATAGCATTTTCAAGCTCTTGCGCGCGCAGTCGGAAATTATTTTCCGCTTTTAAGTTAATTATTACAGGCTTTGCGTTTGCGAGGATTGCGCAAGGTTCATAAGATACATAAGAGGGCTGGGGAATAATTACCTCATCAGAGTCATTTACAAGCGCTCTTATACCGATATCAATTGCCTCAGAACCGCCTACCGTAACTATTACTTCATTATCGGGATTATATAAAATATTTTGTGTTCTTTTTATATAATTTGAAATTTCAACCTTTAAATCCTTTAAACCCGAATTTGAAGTATAAAAAGTCCTGCCCTTTTCAAGTGCAAATATACCCTCATCACGAACATGCCACGGGGTGTCAAAATCAGGTTCCCCCACGCCTAATGAGATTACATCTTTCATCTCATTAACTAAATCAAAAAATTTTCTTATTCCGGACGGTTTTATTCTCTCTACTTTTTTTGACAGTTCTTTTGTCACGGCGATATTATCTCTCTTTCA
>CANPWQ010000022.1 GCA_947584965.1 Candidatus Gastranaerophilales bacterium
CATCGGTTTAACAAGGCTCAGCAAGACGCTTTTCTGCCCTTTGTTGAAAAGGGAAGTATTATTTTAATCGGCGCAACGACGGAAAATCCCTCTTTTGAGGTTAACAGTGCTTTGTTATCAAGGTGCAAAGTATTTGTACTTCAGCCATTAAGCGAAGAAGATATAGTAAAACTTTTAAACAGAGCAATAACAGATGAAAGAGGATTTGGCGGACAGAAAATAAAAGTTGAACCCGAAATCCTTTTAATGATTGCACGATTTGCAAACGGTGACGCCAGAAATGCTTTATCAACGCTTGAAATGGTTATTTTAAACAGTGATATTAATGAAAAAGAAGAAATAACCGTAACAAAGGAAGTTTTAGAGCAGTGCATTTCAAAAAAATCATTAATATATGATAAAAACGGCGAAGAACATTATAATATAATTTCTGCGCTTCATAAATCAATGCGAAATTCAGACCCCGACGCTGCAGTGTATTGGCTTGCAAGAATGCTTGAAGCAGGCGAGGACCCGCTATATATAGCAAGGCGGGTAACAAGGTTCGCCAGTGAAGATGTGGGACTTGCCGATCCACATGCACTCTCTGTTGCTGTTGCGGCATATCAAGCCTGCCATTTTATAGGAATGCCCGAGTGCAGTGTGCATTTAACCCAAGCCGTAATATATATGTCAATGGCGCCAAAGTCCAATGCAATGGATGTTGCCTATATGACGGCTAAAACCGATGCAATAAAACAAATAGCGGAGCCTGTTCCATTGGTTATAAGAAATGCTCCTACCAAGTTAATGAAAGAGCTTAATTACGGCAAAGGCTATCAGTATGCTCATGATACTGAAGAAAAGTTAACTAATATGCAATGTTTGCCAGATTCTTTAGTTGGGCGTGAATATTATAAGCCGACAGAACAAGGATTAGAGGCTAAATACAAAGTAAAATTACAGCAAATTAAAGATTGGAAAAAAGCTCATAAACAAAATGGATAAAAGAGAGTCATTAAGAAATTATCTGGTATATTTAAACTTTTTAAATTCAAAACTTCAAAAGTTTTTTGAGGCGCAAAAGCCTTATATTTTTTGTAAAAAAGGGTGCGGAAAATGCTGTAAGAATGCCCAGTTTCCGTACAGTGAAGTTGAGATAAGATATTTGTTATACGGATTTACTCAATTAAGTCCCGAAATACAGAGAAAAGTTGAAGAAAATATTTTCAAGGTAAAAAAACAAAAAGAAGAATTTAAAGGTGATAAATTTTATTATGATTGCCCGTTCTTAATTAATGACGAATGCTGTGTTTATGAATATAGAGGAATAATTTGCAGAGCTTTCGGATTAAACGCTGTTGGCGCTGACGGAAGATTTAAGGCTCCGTTTTGTGCTTTTGAGGGGTTAAATTACTCTAATGTCGTTGACAGTAAAACAGGCATTATTTCAAGCGAAAAATATAAGGAGTCAAAAATTGATGTAGAACCGCTTGTTTATAATGTAAGTTATCATTTTTTAACTGATACAGATAGTGAAAAAGCGTTTAAGTTTGAGTTCGGAGAAAAAAAGCAGTTAATAGACTGGCTTTAAAAAAAGCAAAAGTTTAACACTTTTGCTTTTCTGTTTTAGTTTTGAGCTTCACTGCTCATTTCCTGTTTTTTATTTTTCTTCATTAATTTAGCTATCCCGATACCAATACCGACCATAGCGCCTAACATAAATAATTTATTCATAATATTCCCTCCCGTAATTTCCTTAATATATTAACCGTTAACAGCAAAATTTGCCATAACATCGGATAAGAAAAACAGGATAATTAAAATAAAAAGTTAAATTTGAAAAACGGCTAAATTTATAATAATATAAAATAAAGGGGGCAGTGTTGGGATTTTCGTTTATTCATGTGGCAGATATACATTTAGGCAGAACCTTGTCTGGTTTATCCGATTATGTTTATGATGAAAGCATAAAAAAATTGTATAAAACCGCAGTAGAAAAAGCATTTAATAATTTAACGGATTTTGCAATAAATAACAATGTTGATTTTGTTCTTATTGCAGGTGATACATTTGATGATACGGAGCAGGATTTTGAAGCAAAACTTATTCTTAAAAATGTATTAAAACGGCTTGAAAATGCAGGGATAAAAGTATTTTTAATATGCGGAAATCATGACTGTTTAAGCTCTTATAATAAAAATACATTTAACTTTGATGAAAATTCCATAATTAAAATTGCAGGATTAAATTCGGAAAATAATGCCGAATTTCTGATAAAAGATAAATCGGGAAATGATACGGCATTATTGCATGCAATAAGTTATGAAAAAGAAATATTTAAAGAAAATCCTGTTAAATACTTAACACCTGCAAAAAAAGGGTTATTTAATATAGGGCTGATACACTGTGATTTGGACGGTGCAAACGAAAGTCCTTATGGAGCCTGCAATTACAGCGAGCTTGCCGAGCTAAATTATGATTATTTCGCCTTAGGGCATATTCATATTCCTGATAAAACAGGCAATACCATTTGTTACAGCGGAACTATTCAAGGCAGAAATCCTAAAGAAACAGGCGCGCACGGAATAAAATATATTAAAGTCGATAAGGGAAGTATTATAGAAAACAGTTTTGTTTCCATAGATGTTATCAGGTATGAAAATCTTGAGATTGATATAACCCCTGCGCACGATGTTACGCAGGTTCCGAATTTAATAACAGATGAAATCGAAAAGAAATTTCAAGATGATAAATGCGAACTTTATTTAGTTAAACTTCAATTGACGGGTTTAGTTAAATTTTCAAATGAACTCAATGAAGAATTTAATGAAACCGTAATTGACAGAATTAAGTCTGATTTTAATAACAAGGTTATAATTTCCGAAGTTATAAATAATACAAATATAAAATATGACGAAAAATTATTGCAGTCTGATGAGAGTATGGCGGGAAAAATATTTGAGGTTATTAATAATTCCGATAAAGTTCAAAAAATTATTCAAAATACTGAAAAGGAACTTGAAAAATTAATTCAAAAGTGCGATTTAAGCGAAGAAGAAAAACAAATACTGAATGATGAAATTCAAAAAAGTGCCGTTCAAAAGTGCAAAAATATAGCAAATTCAATATACGAAAGCGAGTATAAAGAAAATTAGTATGGGAAAATTTATAATAGACGGTATATTAATTGAAAAAAGCGAAAAAGACATTCAAACGGATGTTAAATATGATTTTGCGGCGGGATTAAATGTTATAAAGGGTAAAAATGAAGCAGGCAAAAGCTCTTTAATGAAATTTATCAAGGAGGGATTTTTCAGAATAAAAGGAGCAGACACGGGTAAAATATACTTTACGCTTAACGATAAAAACTGCCGTGCGGATATTAAAGATTCAAAATCAGTTGAGAAAAGATGCACGATATTTGATAATGACGGAAATGTCTGTAATTATGATATAATCAGCGCAAATATTAACCAAAATTATTTTGAACAGGGTTTTTTTATAACATTGGATGATTTAATGAAAATCCAAAATAAAGACACTTCAGAGTTAATTAATTTAATAAAAGACCCCTGCGCGGATAAATTAAGCTCTTTTATCGAAAAAATTAATGCTGATATAAATAATGTCATTTCAAAAGAAAATAATATCAGAAAAGATGTTAAGAAAATTATTGATGAAATAAATGAAAAAGATAAGCAAATTAAAGAATTTTCGCAGGCTGAAAATGAATATAATCAAACTATTCTTGAAATAAAAAATATGGAAGAATTACTTTCGGTGCTTGACAAAAAATCCGAATACCATAATTTATTATTGAAAATTAATGAACTTCAAAATCAAAAAGAGCTTCAATTAAGTGAAAAAGAAAAAATATTAACGCAATATAATCAAAAACTGTATGAAAATCAAACACAGTTTGTTCAAATCTTTCAAGATTGCGGAATGTATTTATCCAATATAGAAACAATTAACAAAAATAAAGATAAATTTGAAAGAATAATAAATACAATAAATTCAGGCAGAGAAAACTTAAAAATTAAATACGGTATCAGTACAGATGATAAGCAAATAGAAGATTTTAATATTGATATTAATAAAATTAATCAATTAAAAAATATTGCGGAAAATATAAATGAAATAAAATCACAAATTAACTCCAAACAAACTCAAAAAGAAGATGTTGAAAATGATATCATAAGATTGAAAAATGAAGCGGAAAATATTATTAATGCCGAAAAAATCAATGCTGATGAATTAAACAAAATATCAATCGAACTGCAAGACGGGCTGAAACAATACTATTTTATAACATCTAAAATAAATGAAATAAGTAAAAGCGCAGAAAAAAAAGCGTCAAATAAAAACAACATAATTATGTTCATAGTAATTGGGCTATTGTCAATAATAACGGCAATGGCTTTAGGTACATTACAAAAGAATTTTAATATTGTAACAATAGGTGCGATAACTTTTGTTATATGTTTAATCGGTTTCATTAATGCAGGGCTTTATAAAACTTGGCATAAATCAGATGAAATTAAATCTTTAGAAAAAAAATCGGATGAAATTTTGGAAGAATTAAAATTAAAAGTATTAATCTTAAATCCCGAAATCGAAAAGACGGATAAAATATTTCTGCCCTCAAAATTAGAAACCGTAAGCCAAGATTTAATCAGAAAAACCGAAAGAATAAATAAAATAAAAAACGATATTCAATATATGCAGGAAAGGTATAATTTTGCTGAAAATAAAATAAATGAATTAAAACAGCAAATAACAGACCTTGATAATGAAAAGAAAAATATAATTGATACAAATATTATAAGTGATGAAATAAGCGCAAAAGAATGTATTGAAATAATAGAGCTTCTTCAATCACTTAAAAGCAGTTTGAGGGTAAGAAACGATATAATAAATGAAACGGAAGAAGCGCAAAAATCAAATAATTTAATTATAGAAAAATTAAAATTATTTATAGAGCAAACACAGGTCAATATAACAGCGTCAACCGATATAAGAGAAATAACCGCAGATTTAAAAACAGTATCTGATAAAAATAATGAATTAAAACAAGAATTGGAAATAAAAGAACATACAATAAAAAAGCTGGAAGAAGAAATAACTCAATTAACCCTGATTAAACTTGAAATTGAAAATAAATACTCTTTTAAACCAGCGGGTGATATAGAAGCGGAAACGGAAAATCTTAAAAATTTAAAATCAGAGAAAGAAAAAGAAAAAAATGAAATGACCGCAAAAAAACTGAATTTGGAAAGATTTGAGAAAATCGGCGGTTTAAAAACAGAAAGAAGAATGCTACTTGAAAAATACAAAAGAATAATAAAAAATTTAATGATAAATAAAATGGTGCTGGGGCTGATTAATGAGGCGAAATCCGATTATGATAAAATTCAGCCCGATATAATGAATGCGCAGAAATATTTAAAAGAGCTGACGGGCGGGAAATATACAAAAATCAATCTTGAAATGCAGGAAATAGAAAGCGCGGACGGTGTAAAAATAAAGAAATGGGAAACTCTTTCACGCGGCATGCGTGAGCAATTGTATCTCGCATTAAGACTTGCCTACGCTTCAAACTATTCAAAAGATAAAATAACATTAGAACCTAACGGCAAGGCAGATTTACCCGTAATTATCGATGATGCGTTTGTAAATTTTGATGATGTAAGAACAAAAAATGCACTAAAGTGCTTGGAAGAATTGTCAAAAACCAATCAAGTATTTTATTTCACCTGCCATGATGAAATAACAAATATGATTTCAAATTCCGATAAAAATATAAAAATTATAAATATATAAATAAAATTTCGTTTGGAATATACTAATAATATGAATTTTTATGCACATGAAATACAAAAGCTGAAAGAAAAAGATAATTTTCGGCGCGTGAGTGATATTGAAGCTAAAGAGGGGAAATACATCAGAACCGTACAAGGTTTGATGTTAAATTTATCATCTAACGATTACTTAAACCTCAGCACTGATAAGGAATTAGTATCAGAATTTACTCAAAATTATAAAAGCGAAAAGGAATTTATATTTTCATCAACTTCATCAAGGCTATTAACAGGAACATCACGCTGTTACAAAAGACTTGAGGAAAATTTGGCAGGTATGTTTAAGAAAGAATCAAGCCTGCTGTTTAATACGGGCTATCAATGTAATTTGGGCGTAATCTCATCACTTGTAAACCGCGATGATGTAATATTTTCGGACAAGTTAAATCATGCAAGCATAATAGACGGCATGAGGCTTGGCGGGAGTAAATTTTACCGATATCGTCATTTGGATTACGAACATCTGGAAGAAATGCTTAAAAAATACCGAAAAGACTATAAAAAAGCAATAATGGTATCAGAGTCGGTATTCAGTATGGATGGGGATATAGGCAATCTAAAAGAATTGGTGCGGTTAAAAAAAGAATATGATTGTTATTTAATGACAGATGAAGCCCATGCATTCGGAATATTCGGCGAAAATCTTACGGGAATAGCCGAGCGCGAAGAATTATTAAATGAAATCGATATAATAACTGCGACTCTGGGCAAATCATTTGCGTCAATGGGCGCATTCTGCGTTGCTGATAAAACAATAACTGATTATTTAATAAATAAAGCCAATTCGTTTATATTTTCAACGGCACTTCCGAGCGTAAACGTAATGTGGACAAATTTTCTTCTTGAGGAAAAAATCGCAAAAGTAAAAGAACAATCAAAAAAACTTAATAAATTAATAAAATATGTACACGAATATATAAAAGATAGCGGAGAAACGCAAATACTTCCCGTAATAATAGGAAAAAACGATGACTGCGTAAAAATAGCGGAACAAATGCAGTCAAAAGGTTATTATGTATTGCCCGTAAGACCGCCGACGGTGCCCGAAAACACATCAAGACTGCGAATATCATTAACGGCAGATATAACAAATGAAGAAATTAAAGGATTAATTGATAAAGTAACAGAGGCAAAAAATGCGCTGCAAATGGCTGAATAAAATAGGGAATAAGAATTTAACGGTATTTTTTAACGGTTGGGGAATGGATGAGAAGATAGTATCACATTTGGACTTCGGCGGTTACGATGTAATGACATACAGTGATTATCGCAATTTGGATATCAATGTTACTGATTTTTCTCAATATGATAAAAAAGTGTTAATTGCATGGTCAATGGGAGTAATGGTATGCAACTATTTTTATGAAATATTTAAGGATTTTGATAAATTTATAGCAATAAACGGCACGCCAAAAGCTATTGATGACGAATACGGCATTCCGAAAGTAATATATAATCTGACTGCCGAGAATTTTAATGAAAATTCAAGCATAAAATTTATGAAAAAAATAACACCGAAAATTGAATTGCATAACTATTGCAGCAGAAATACGGAAGAATTACAAAAAGAATTGTTATGTATAAAGGAAATAAACCCCGAAAAATATTTTAAATTTGATAAAGCCTATGTATCACTAAAAGACAGGATAATCCCCGCAAAAAATCAAATAAAATATTGGAGCGAAAATAAAACCCCCGTAACCGAGCTTGACCTGCCTCATTACATTTTTGATGAATTTAAAAGCTGGGATGAAATTATATGATAGATAAATCACTGGTAAAAAGAAGATTTAAAAAAAGCCTTGCAAAGTACGAAGAAAATGCCGTAATACAAAAAATAATGGCGGAAAAATTAATAAAAATACTTCCTGCCGGAGAATATAATTCAATACTTGAAATCGGCTGTGCAACGGGGTTATTAACAAGAATACTAAAGAAAAATATTAAATTTAATTACTATAATTCAATAGATATAGTAGCAGAGGCTCAAGACTATATTAAACAAATTATTCCGAATGCCGAATTTACCGAGGGTGATATTGAAGAAATTACAATTAATAATAAATACGATTTAATAATATCAAATGCTTGCCTGCAATGGTGTAATAATCCCGAAAAGGTAATTGAAAAACTTAAAAAGTCATTAAATAAAGGTGGAATAATAGCAATAACATTGTTCGGGGAAGAAAATTTAAAAGAATTGAAAGAGTATTTTAAACTTGAAAGTCCTGTTGTATTTAAGCCGAATAATGTTATATTTCACGATGAGGAAAAAATAAAAATTTATTTTAATTCTCCACTTGACATATTGAAGCATTTGAAACAAACAGGTGCAAATGCGCTCAAAGATTATAAACTTACCCGTACAATGCTGTCTGATTTTGAAATGTATTATAAAAAGCATTATAATGAGGGCGAAAAAGTATATATAACATATAATCCCAAGTATTTAATATTAAACTAAATTACTGCGGTATTGAACCGCTTGAGCGACATGCGAAGCGCGGATATTTTCCGAATTATCAAGGTCTGCAATGGTTCTTGCGAGTTTTAAGAGTCTGTCATAAGCTCGCGCGGAAAGATTAAACCTTTGAACGGCAGATTTGATAATGGATAAACCGTCATTATCAAGAGTGCAGAATTTTTTAATTAATTTTGGCGTAAGTTGAGAATTGGTTAAAATACCGAGATTTTTATATCTTTCCAGTTGAATGTTCCTTGCTTTAATAACTCTTTCACGAATTTGAGCGGAAGTTTCAGCTTGCTCCGATTTATATGATGTAAGTTCATCAAGATTTAACCTCGGAACATCAATAATAATGTCAATCCTGTCTAATAACGGGCCTGAAAGTTTGGCTCTGTATTGTTTAATCTGGAACTCTGAGCAGGTGCATTTTTTCTCGCTATCACCGTAGAACCCGCACGGGCATGGGTTCATTGCTGCGAGTAAAATAAAATCGGAGGGAAATTCAAGTCTTAATTTAGCTCTTGAGACAACAATTTTTCCGTCCTCAAGCGGCTGTCTTAAAACTTCCAATACCGAGCGCGGAAACTCAACAAATTCATCAAGAAATAAAACACCCCTATGGGCAAGGGTAATTTCTCCCGGTTTTGGTGTTGAGCCTCCGCCGATAATACCGACAGCAGAAGCAGTATGATGAACAGACCTAAACGGACGTCTTGTAATTAAAGGCTTATCGGGATTAACAAGCGCGCTGACGGAATAAATTTTAGTCAGTTCAATAGATTCATCAAAAGTTAAAGGCGGAAGAATAGAGGGGAAACATTTTGCAAGTAAAGTTTTTCCTGCCCCCGGGGAACCCGACATTAACAAATTATGTGCGCCTGCGGCGGCAATTTCCATAGCTTTTTTAGCTTTAGTCTGCCCCTTAACGTCTTTAAAATCAAAAGAAGAACCGAAGTTAAATTCATCGTTCATAAAATCTTTAATATTAACAATAGTCGGCTGAATTTCTTTATAATCGGGTGATGAGGAATTAAAGTGATTAACAATATCGGTAAGAGTTTTAGCGCCAAGAATATTTAAATCCGAGATAATAGCGGCTTCTTTAGCGTTATCAGAAGGGAGTACAATCGTTTTAATGCCTTGTTCTCTAAGCCCTGCCGCGATAGGCAAAACTCCCGCAACTGCTCTAAGTGAGCCGTCAAGGGATAATTCTCCTATAAATGCCGTTTGGCTAAAATCAATATTGGGAATAACTCCGTTTTTAACAAGAATACCTACGGCAATGGGTAAATCATAGTAGCTTCCCATTTTTTTTATATTAGCGGGAGCCAAGTTAATTACTACTTTTTTATTGGGAAATTCAAACCCCGAATTTTTAATGGCAGAGCGGACACGTTCTTTTGCCTCGCTGATAGCGGTATCAGGCAGTCCGACAATAGAGACGGAGGGCAGTGAGTTATTTAAATCGACTTCAACGAGAATTTTATAAACATCAAGTCCTATAACGCTGGCTGTTAAAATTTGAGAAATCACGATAAACCCTTACAATTCAATCTATGTAAGTAAGTATATAACATAAATCAGGGGAGGTTCAATATATTAATGAAAACAAATGTAAAGAAATGTAAAAATATTGAATTAAACAAGCATAAAAAAAAATTCACGGTTATTAAAGAAAATGTAAGACTCATAAAAGTCTAAAACTGAACAACTATCTACCAAAACTAACCTAGTTAACGCTCTTTTCCAAACAAAAGAGCTTTTTTTTGCGAAATTTTCGGTATGGCGGAGTTGAGCGAAGCGAACGAGCCCGTGAGAGCTTAACTTTGACGAAGTGGCAGCCCTGTGAAACCAGGGCGAAACGGAGTGTAAAAAGTAAGCCGACCCGAAAATTTCGATTTTGATTTCCGCAGGGTGCCCGCAGAGCGGGTTCCAAGTTGGGCTTAAATATAATAAGTCAGTCCAACTTTAGAGGTGCTATGCACCACCGACCGAGCGGAAAAACCCGAAATGGGTTTGAAAGCGAGGCTGCAGGGGTTGTGCGAACAGGAAAAACCAAGAGGCGAAATTTCGTACAGACAAAGTCCGGTTAGCAAAGTGTAACCCAACAAATATTAAAATGGTATTTGATAAAAAATAAATTAAAAATAAAGTTATCAACCGAATACTCGTTTTAAATTTCACTAACTTCAACCAAAGGCTTCGTAACTCGCCGAGAAATCGGCTCAAACAGACGAAGCCCTGATATTGTTTCAGTAAGTGAACTTAAAAAACTCCGTATATGGTTTTCAAACTTTATTTTTAGTTTATTATTATTGATTAAAAATGCCGTTAATAATATAATTTTACTATGAAACAAAGGTCTCTATTTGATGTAATATCTCCGATAATGACAGGGCCGTCAAGTTCCCATACCGCAGGAGCGGTTAGACTCGGTTTGCTTGCAAGAAATATTTATAAAGAAACTCCTAAAAAAATTATATTCAGATTATACAATTCTTTTGCGCAGACAGGAAAAGGGCATGGAACAGATAAAGGGTTGCTTGCAGGCTTGTTTGGCTACAGCGTTGACAGTGAAAAAATTAAAAATATATTTAATGAACCCTCATTAAAAAACATTAATTACACATACGAATATTTGCAAAATATGGACAGACACCCTAATGCCGTTGATTTTGTACTTGAGGGTAGAATTAATATGACAATTTCCGGCAATTCCGTCGGTGCGGGAAATGTGGAAATAACAAAAATTGATAGTTTTACAACAAAAATATCGGGTGAATATAATACAATAATTTTGTTTTATAAGGATAAACCCGGCATGATATCAAGAGTATCAACAATAATACAAAAAGAAAATATAAATATAGCCTCGCTTGATTGTGACAGAAATGCCAGAGGTCAAACAGCGTCGATGTGTATATGTGTAGACGGGCAAATCCCGCCAAAAGTAATATCCGAAATCGAAAAAATCGAAGACGTATATTTTGTCAGAAGTATAAAAAAATTAGAGGACTAAATGGATTTTAATATAAATACATTTGAAAAACTTTTAAATATTTGTGAAAGTAAAAATAAAAAAATATATGAAGTAATGCAGGAAAAAGAGGCATTTGATTTTGATATTGATGTAGAGTCGGTAAGAAACAGAGCCGCAAAAAATATAGAAGCAATGAAATCGGCTATAAAAAGCGGAATGACATCAAAAGAGAAGTCATTTAGCGGATTATGCGGTGATGATTGCGTAAAACTTCAAAAACGATACAAAAAAGAAACTTCACTGTTTGGTAAAATATATGAAAAGATTATAACATACGCACTTGCTACAATGGAAGAAAATCTGCGTATGAATAAAATTGTTGCATGTCCTACGGCGGGTTCATGCGGAATTGTACCTGCAGTAATAGTAGCATTATCAGAGGAAAAGGGACTTAATAAAGAAGAAGAAATAAATGCTCTAATCACGGCGGGAACCGTAGGTTATGTAATATCAGCCAAAGTGGCAATGGCAGGAGCAGTGGCGGGTTGCCAAGCCGAATGCGGAGTTGCTTCTGCAATGAGTGCGGCTGCCGCAGCTCAAATATTAGGCGGAAATGAACGGCAGAAAATAAATGCAGCCGTATTGGCATTAAAAAATATTCTGGGATTAACATGTGACCCTGTCGGAGGACTGGTTGAAATTCCTTGTGTTAAGCGTAATGTTTTTCTTTCAATTCATGCAATAACAGGTGCCGAGTTGAGTTTGGCAGGAATAGAAAGTAAAATCCCGCCCGATGAGGTTGTTGATGCCATGGTGCAGACGGGACAGTTAATGTCGCCGTTATTAAAAGAAACTTCGCAAGGAGGTTTAGCAGTTACAAAAAACGGGCTATTAATAAGCAGTGGAACTATAAGATGAGGATAAGAAATTGGCAGATATTAATAAATCAATAAAAGAAGATCAAGAAAAAAAATTTGCAATCTCGCAGCTTGAGACGTCATTGATACAATTCTTATTATTGAAAAAAGATATAGAATCTGTCCCCGGCGGGCATAGACGAATAAGAACATTAACTTTAAAAATTGTTTCAAGTTTAAAAGAACCTGCATTTGCGGTTCAACTGGGTATGTGCGAAGCTGTTTTCGACGCTGTAACCGGACTGAAAACCAGAGGAAGTTGCTTTGGGCTTGAAAGATATATCCGTGATTGGTTTTTACGTTCTTCAATTATGGAAGTTATAAGAAGTTTGGCGGTTATTGAAAAATAAATCTAAAATAAAGACGCAAATCTTTTCATAGCTTCGATTGTATTTTCTCTGTTTCCGAATGATGTTAAGCGGAAATACTTTTCGCCGTTTTTCCCAAACCCGCTTCCCGGGGTTCCGACTACTGCAATTTTATTTAATAAATAATCAAAGAAATCCCAAGAAGTCATGTTGTTAGGGCATTTTAGCCATATATAAGGCGAATGTTTTCCGCCTGTATACCAAATTCCGAGTTTATCTATTGTATCGGATATAATTTTTGCATTTTCGCTGTAATATGCAATATTTTCTTTAATTTGTTTTTGCCCTTCGGGGGTGAATATAGCTTCCGCCCCACGTTGAACAATATAAGGAACCCCGTTAAACTTAGTTGTTTGACGTCTTAACCAGAATTTATTTAATTGAGTTCCTTGTTTAACAAGTTCTTTAGGAACAACAGTATAACCGCAGCGAGTACCCGTAAACCCTGCAGTTTTAGAGAATGAGCAAAACTCAATTGCACATTTTTTTGCGCCCTCTATTTGATAAATACTTGACGGAAGTTCATCTGATTTAATAAAACACTCATAAGCCGCATCAAAAAGGATAATTGCATCATTTTTAAGTGCATAATCAACCCACTTTTTCAGTCCGTCCTTTGTATAAACTGCACCTGTCGGGTTGTTTGGCGAGCAAATATATATAATGTCGCATTTTATATTTTCATCAGGCAAGGGCAGAAATCCGTTTTCTTCATTAGCTTCCGCAAAAATAATTTTTCTGCCTGCCATTACGTTTGTATCTACATAAACGGGATAAACAGGATCGGGAACAAGCACCGTATTATCCAATGAAAAAATATCTAAAATATTGCCTAAATCGCTTTTCGCTCCGTCAGAGATAAAAATTTCATCGGCTTCAAGATTGACGTGTTTATTTTCATAATATTTTTGTATAGCCTCACGTAAAAATGCGTAGCCTTGTTCTGGACCGTAGCCTTTAAATGTAGATTGAACCCCCATTTCATCCGCTGCTTTTTTAATCGCTTCAACAACCACAGGAGCTAAAGGCAATGTAACATCACCAATACCGAGTTTTATTATTTTTTTATCGGGATTATTATTAGCAAATTCGGCAACTTTTTTTGCTATTGTCGAAAATAAGTAACTGTCTTCCAAATTCAGATAATTTTTATTAATGTTCATAGCCTCTCCAAAAACTTATGTCGTTTACATGATTATCTTTATAGTATAATAAAATAAAGATTAAGTAAAAAGGAAAAAAATATGGCAGTAAGACAAAGACAACACGAACAAGATCCTATGGTAAGACGTACAAATTTTGACGCGGTAGAGTCTAATTTAACGGATGAACAGGCAAAACTTGAAGCATCAAGATGTTTAAATTGTAAAAACCCCAGATGTGTACAGGGTTGTCCTGTAAATATAAATATCCCGGGATTTATTCATGAATTAAAAGAGGGAAATATTGAAAAAGCAGGTGAAGTTATTAGAGAGTCAAGTTTATTACCGTCTGTTTGCGGAAGAGTTTGCCCGCAGGAACGTCAATGTGAGGGTAAATGCGTTTTAGGTATTAAATCAGAACCGATAGCAATCGGAGCACTTGAAAGATACGTTGGTGACGCTACAAATGCACAGATTGGCGAAATAAAAGAAACAGGTAAAAAGGTTGCAATTATAGGTTCAGGCTGCGCAGGTATTACTGCTGCTGCTGATTTGCGCCGTGCAGGACACGAAGTTGTTGTATTTGAAGCATTACATAAACTTGGCGGTGTTTTAAGATACGGTATACCTCCATTCAGACTTCCAAGAACATTTTTGGATAAAGAAATATCCAATTTAAAAGCTATGGGGGTTAAATTTGTTACAAATGTTGTTGTTGGTAAATCTATTACAGTTAAACAATTAAAAGATGACGGATTTGACGCAATTGTTATAGGCTCGGGAGCAGGACTTCCTAAAATGATGGGAATCCCCGGGGAAAACTTAAACGGAGTATATTCCGCTAACGAATTTTTAACCCGTGTTAACTTAATGCAGGCAAATTTAGAAGAAACACCTACTCCTATAAGAGTCGGTGAAAAAGCTGCAATAATCGGCGGCGGTAACGTCGCAATGGACGCAGCTAGAGTTGCCGTAAGAATAGGCTTTAAAAAAGTTTATATTATGTATAGACGTACTGAAGCCGAACTCCCCGCAAGATTGGAAGAAATCCGCCACGCTAAAGAAGAGGGGGTAATTTTCCAATTCTTACATGCACCGAAACAAATTTATAATAATGAAGGTTATGTAGGCGGTATGCAGTTTGAAATAATGGAACTGGGTGAACCTGATGAATCAGGCAGAAGAAAACCGATACCGACAGGTAAAACAATGGACTTGGATGTTGATACCGTTGTTGTTGCTTTAGGTACAGGACCTAATCCTACAATACAGGCTTCCATGCTTAGAGATAATATGGACTTGGAAACAAACCCGAAAGGCTATATTATTATTAATGCAGAAACGGGCGAAACTTCCATTGACGGTGTTTATGCAGGCGGTGACGTTGCTCCGACGGGTTCATCTACTGCTATTAATGCAATGGGCGCAGGTAAACGTGCAGCGAAAGCTATTAATGAATACCTTGCTAAATAGTTAATTTATCATTGTATAAAAAAACTGTCTTATTTTATTAAGACAGTTTTTTGTTATTGGATATTTTTACTAAAATCCTTGTATTTAATATTGTTTCTTAGAAAGAATATAAGAGCTATAATTGCTGTGGTAATCATTACCACTGTTTGTTCAACAAGTGAAACGGCAAGGGCTGTTTCTTTCGGCAAATGGTATATATTAAAAGCAGATATAACCGCATATTGATATGGACCTATAAAAATGGAAGTTGAGGGAATCATACAGGCAAGTGCAATAAAACTTATGATGAATAAAGTAACAGACCAATTAACTGTGCAATGAAATCCTTGTATTACTATATAAAAATTGAGACATTCAAACATCCATATAGCGAAAAACGATAATACTGACAGAAAAAGAGTCTTGGGATATTTTAAAACTTCAAATCCGTCAATAAAAGAATTGCAGGTCTTGTTTGTAAAATGAAGAAAAGAATAAAACGGATGTTTAATTTTTTCGGGCAGAAAAGATGATTTTTGTTCGATAAATGAACAAAGATTGTTGATTTTATTATATCTTACTGCTAAAAAAGCAAATACTAATGCACCTAAAAATATTAATGAGGATAGTAAAGATAATTTTTGAGCAAGCGGATTTTTATTATATATAAAAATTCCAACAAGCAAAAAAGATAAAATAACTATGCCGTCAAATACTCTTTCCAGCATAACTGTTCCTAAAATTTTAATTTTATCCGCATTAAATTTATTTCCCGTATAAATGGCTCTAAAAATGTCACCTGCACGAGCAGGCAGAAATATATTAAGTGCTGCGCCCGTCAGGCATAGCGGAACTGATATCTTTAACGGGATATTAACTGATTTTGAAATTAAAAGTTTAAAGCATAAACCTCTAAATGCCAGAGATGTAATAATTGAAATCGGCAAAATTACAAGGTATATCATATCAAAATTTTTAATAGTCACCAGTAATTGTTTAAAATCAATATTAACAAAAATCAAATAAAGAAATAATGCAGTTATAATTATTAAAAATAAATTTTTGATAAAGGATTTCATACTGTGTACCTGAAAAATTGGGATAAATCATACTATTTTTAAATTTGATTTCATTAATTTCTTTTGCAGTTTAATTTTTTGTTTTATCAAATAAAAATTTTGATTGTAAATATTAAGTAAATCAGTTTGTTTTAAAACATCTTGGCATTGAATAAAACTGATATAAGCCTGTTTATAATCTTTAAGCCCTAAAAGAGAATTAATTTTTATTTCAATAATTTGCGAATAAATAGCTTCATTCTCATCTTGAACAAGATTAAGTGCCTTTTCGCAAAATTCAATTGCCGAAGAATACTTTTTTAAAGCATAGTAACAGTTAGCAATTGCAGCTGCCGCTTTAAGGGAATACGGATTGTATTCAAATGCTTCTAAGGCAAATTGCAGCGATTTATTGAACTGACCTTTAATAAAGTAAATATCGGAACACAGTAAAAGCGCCTTAACAAAAGACGGAGTAAGTTTTACCGCTTCTAACAGCTTTGTAAGTGCTAAATTGGTTTTATTGAAGTAAAAGAAATCGTCTTGCGCCTCACGGAAAAGGATTTCCGATCGAAGATTAATAATTTTACCGTTAATATATAAAATATTTTGATTATTTTGCATAAAAACCTGAAATCTATAAATACATAATAAATGTAAGCCATGAAGCGCGGCTACATTGGAATTGAATAAAAAAAACATAAAATTACGAAAAGCATGTCGGGGCATGGGTTTTCATGAAACAAAGTCAAATTAACATTTTTTAACACAATATACAGCCTAAAAGCCATAACAGTGAAAAGCATGACAGGGCATGGGTTTTGAGGCGGTTACAAAAGTTAACATAAAAGTCTGCTTGCTTATAAAAAATGAGCATAGTATTATTTTTATATAACGGAGGTAAATATGAACCAGATTATAAAAATAGCTTGGGACTTGAATGAAAATACAAATAACAGATATCAATTAGTTTATGAAATAGCCGAACTTGCTAAAAAATTAGTTGATGAAAACCAGTTAAAAAGAGTAAAAGAAGAATACAATTTTGACGAAACTCCTTTTGACACATCAATAAAAAAGGAAAATCCCGTTGAACACGCAATAATGGTAAAAGCCTCAGAATATGATGACTCGGGACTTGTAGGCTAAAAGAAAAATTAATATAAAAAAAGCTCCTCAATGGCAGGAGCTTTTTTTTAACCAAAAATAAAAAATTAACCGATTAATTTATTAACAGCTAAAGTTAATCTTGATTTTTTTCTTGCAGCGGTATTTTTATGTAAAATACCTTTAGAAACAGCTTTATCACAGAGTTTATAAGCATTAGATAAAGCATCGTTAATTGCATTTTGGTCTTTTTCTTTGGCTTGAGCTAAAACAAGAACTTTTTTAACCGCAGTTTTAATAGAAGACCTGAAAGCAACATTTCTTTCATAGTTTCTTTGTGAAGTTAAAATTCTTTTTTTAGCCGATTTAATATTTGCCATAATTTGTTCCTTTCTAATGTCAGTATTGTCAATGTAACAATCTGCTTAGAGGATTAGTGAGTAAGTTTATTATATAATCAAAAGAAATAATGTAAAGGAAAAATATTAAGAAAATTAAAAATATTATAAAAAATAGCAAAAAAACAAGTTGATATTTTTTATAGACTTGTAATCGTGAACAAATAAAGCTATGTTAATACAAATAATAAACTCCGAAACACCAAAATCAAATATTAAAAAGAATAATCAGGTAAGTTATAAAGGTATAGACGGAAGAAAAATAATTACAGCCTTAGCTAACCCTGATACTTTAACGTCTACAATTGCGCTTGAATCATGCGTGACAACAGGCAGGGGGGTTAATGCATATAAAAGAGGCGGCTTCGCCGAGTTTAGAGAAAGATTTACCGATGATATTGTAGCTGCTTTATTTTGGATGTGCGGTGTTGATATATTTAATAAAATCGGAAATACAATCGGTAAACATATTCTAAAATTGCCTGTTACAGAGTTTGATGTGGGTAAAGACGCACTTCGGGATCCTATTTTAAATCTTTCGAAAGAGTATCAGGCTTCTGTCATGAAAAAGCTGACTGCTTTTAAATTTACTAAAATAATAATTTCAACTCTTTTAGCTACGGGTTTTGTAGGATTTGTTCTGCCTAAAATCAATCAAAAAATTACCAAAGTAATGATGAGCAAGAAAAATGCAAAATCAAAAAATGCTCAAACATTATCGGATGAAATATTAAAGGCTAATTCATTTGAAAGTTTCACCAATAAAATAGAAAAATCAAAAAATGTTGCATTTAAAGGCGGTGTATCAAATGTAATGACGACAGTTGCACACTGTTTAGAAAACAATAAAGTATGCAAACTTCTTACAACGGATGTGGGAATTACCTCGGGGCGTGTTGCAACTGCAAGAAATAAAGATGAGGGGCTTGAGTATTTGTTTAGGGATATAAGCAGTGCATTCTTCTATTATGCAAGTACTCCGTTAATGTATAAAGGATTGCAGAAATTAACCAAAAGCAGCGCATTAACTACAATTGATTCTGTATCAGCTAAAATGATAAGAGATCAAATGGTTAGTCAATTTAAAGACGGAGTAAGTTCTGTCGGTGTAAAAGATTTTATTCAAAATGCACTCGGAGTATTGGATGACAGTGCAAAAAATGTGTTGAATGCAATAAAAACAGATGTAATCACTTTAGAGGAATTAAAAAAATTAATATCTGATGAAGCTGTATTACAAAGGGCTGAACAAATGGCTGAAAAACTCCAGCCTGCAAGGGGCGGAGCTAAGGTGCTTACAAAACTGCAGGTTGAAGATGTATTAAGAAACGGCTTTATTAATTCACCTGAATTTATGGAAAAAATTTATAAGACTAAATTTGGTGATGCATTGACGAATAAATTTAAATTTATTCCTATGAAAAAAATTAATGGTTTTAGAAAAAATATTAATGATTATGTTAATGCTGTGATAAAAGAAGCAAAAGGTGGGGAGATTACTGCCGATATAATTAAAAAAGTTGAGAAAAAGAGTTTTATTATGTCAGCGGGCTTTAGAATAGCGGCACTTGCGGTATCGGCATTGGCTCTTGGCGTAGTAATACCTAAACTGCAATACTATATAACACAGAAAAGAACAGGTGTAAACGCAGCTCCCGGCTTAAGAGAATACGAAACCGATAACAAACAAATAAAAGAAGATAAAAAATAAACTAATCTCGATAATATTTAATTTTGTGTCGCATACAGGCACAGCCTCCTCACTTTGTTGCGGTGTTTCACATTCCTATTTTTAACTTAGATTTATATTAATAACAAAAGCACCCCGATACGGGGTGCTTTTTTATTTAATGCACGTTTTTAACTTCAAACATCATTAAATAACTCTTTTATCGGGATTTTATAAGCAATACTTGTTCTTATAATATATTTAAGAGTCAAATTTCTTTTTCCCGTTTCGACCTTTGCGATGTGTTCGCGTTCATAATTTGTTTTTTCCGCAAAAACATTTTGAGAATGCTTGGTTTGCTTTCTATAATTTCTGATACTTTTAACCAAAACATTCATAACTTCTTTTTCTTCTTTTGTATACATTGGCTGTTCTCCTTTCATAATTTGCCACGTATACAAAAAGAGTTAAATTATTATTTATTTTTAATTCGCTCATGGAGCGTTATAAAAAATTTTTTATAAAAAGTAGTCTATAACATCATAAATTTAATAAAAATTTACAAAAAATGATAAATTGGAAAATATGTTAGCTCCATATTAGCTATGATGTGTTATTATCCTCTTGAGTGGTAAATTTATATAAGAGGAAAAAATTATGCATAATATTCGTAGTGGAAATGTAAAAATTGTTCTTGTTGATGATTCAAATATTGAAGAATACAAAAATCAATTTATTTATAATGATGATTGTTTAGTTGAAATTTTTATTAAAAAATCTTGTTTAAAGAATTATATTCACTCCGATAAAGATAAATTTTTTGTAACGGAAGATGTGTTATCGGGCAGAGAAATACAGGTGTTAAAATTTTTATCTAAAGGATTAAATAATCATCAAATAGCAAAAGAGCTTAATATTAGTGTTCATACCGCAAAAGCTCATATACATAATATATTTGAAAAGTTATCCGTAACAGACAGAACAAATGCCGTTGTTAAAGCAATTCAGTGCAGATTAATAAATATATGATATTTGTTGATATTTAAAAAATGTTTTGTTCAATCCATTTAATCATTGGAATAAGGGCATTTGCTCTGTGCGATATTGTATTTTTTATTTCTTCGGGGAGTTGGGCTATTGTTTGTTTGTAGTCGGGAACATAAAATATCGGGTCGTAGCCAAAACCGTTCGTGCCTTTTGCTTCATAGTCAATAACCCCTTCCACTCTGCCCTCTTGCGTGTGTATAATTTCACCTTTTGAATTAACAAGCGCCATTGCACAGGTAAAATGAGCCTGCCTTTTTTCCTTTGGTACTTGATTTAATTCATTTAAAAGTTTTTTAATTTTTTCTTTTTGAGTCGGAGCGTATCTCGCGGAATATATCCCCGGACGTCCGTTTAGTGCATCAACGCAAAGCCCTGAGTCATCAGCCAGACAATATGTATTCATTATTTTTGAAGCCTCTTGAGCTTTAATTATTGCATTTTCGATAAAATTCCTGCCGTTTTCAACAGGGCTAAAATCGCCTTGAATAACATCAAAAACTATTTCGGGGTTTTTATTTATTGCATTAATTTCCTCTAATTTATGCGGATTTGAGGTTGCAAGGATAATTTTTATCATAACTATTTTCCAAATCTTCGCGTGCGATTATTAAATTCGATAATAGCTTGTGACAGTGCATTTTCGTCAAATTCGGGCCAGAATGTATTTGTTATATATATTTCCGTGTATGCGCACTGCCATAAAAGATAATTGCTTATTCTTTTTTCTCCGCCTGTTCTTATTAATAAATCGGGGTCTGGGATGTTTGAGGTGTATAAATTTTCGCTTATTGTTTTTTCCGTGATATCTTCTTGTAAAAGCTCGCCGTTTTTAACCTTTTCGCATATTTGCTTAACGGCATTGGTTAACTCCATTCTTGCGCCGTAATTAAATGCAATTTGAAGATTAAGCGTTTTGCTATTTTTTGTTTGTTCTTCTCCGTATTCAAGAACTTTAATTAAGTCTTTGTTTAATGAGGTTCTATCGCCTATGAATGATAATTTTATATCGTTTTCAATAAATTCGGGTACTTCTGCTTTAATTGTATTAGCTAAAAGCGACATTAAAAATTCGACTTCTTCTTTCGGTCTGTTCCAATTTTCGGTTGAAAACGCATAAACAGTTAAGTATTTTACATTGAATTTAGCGCAGGCTTTAAGAGTCGCTCTTAATGCTTCAACTCCCTTTTTATGTCCGGCAGCGGACGGTAAAAATTTAGACTTCGCCCAGCGCCTGTTTCCGTCCATGATTATAGCTATATGCTGTAAATTTGTACTTCTGACTATATCTTTAATTTTATCTGTTTCAGACAAAGTATTTAACATAAATTTTTCTCTTGGTTAACGAAATTATAAAACAAAAACTAAATATTGCATAATTATTTATTACAAATTTGATATAATTATAAAGTGAAAAAGATTTTAGTGTGTTTAATATGTATTATAATGCTTTCGCCTTTAGCATATGCTTCAAAAGAAACGGATGAGGTTAAAAAAATTCTGCCCTTTAAGTATGAGCGGGTGCGCAAAATTAAAGCAGATAAAAAAATTGCTTATGCGTGTGAAAATACGGCATTTATTACTTTATACAGTCCTGACGGATTATATGATAACTTTATGCAGTCTTATTATTCGCAAAATAATAAATTGCAGAATATCAAATTTGAAAATTACCCGAGTGAAGCGGTTATAAGATATAAGCAAGGCGGAAAATACGGCATAATATATGTTCAGGGTGATTTTATTCATATAACAAAGCCTGCGTTTGATAAGGTAGAATTTCCCGATGATAATTCAATAGCAGGTAAGATTTTAAATGTATCGTTTGCACCTTTGGATAATATAATTTTATATGTTAAATATCCATACAAAAACGGGGGCGGAGAGTATTTATATCAAAGTGCAAAAATGCTGTTTTATGTCAGTCCTTATGCTTATCATAAAGGTTATGTGTTCCTAAATCCTGCACAGGTAAAAGAAAACATAAGAATTGAAAATAATAATTTGTATGTAAAATATGAGCAGATATTATTTCCTAAAAGTGATTATGCTATAACGCTTGCGGAAAAAAATATTAATTTATACAATTTAAAAACTTTTAAAAAGATTGAATATAAAAATATAAATTTAGCTCCGCTGACTCAAATGCCGATAATTGACTCACTTAGCGGTTTATATGAGTTTATAAATGCGAATACTGCTTTTAAATTAAGTAATTATCCCATAGACGGGATGATGAAAATCGCAAATAAATTATATTTGTTTAAAAACGGGCAAATGCACAGATTAAAGGGGATTTATGATTATTTTAAATTAACGGGTTCTGATTTATATATAAACAGACTAACGGGGCTTAATTTGTCTTTTCAATCCGAGAATAATATTATCGTAAAGCGCGGAGAAAAGTGGGGAATAGTAAATTCAAACGGGGAAATAAAAGTTCCTTTTGCTTATGATGAAATTTATGCACTTTCTGCAAATATTGAAGAAAATATATCAAATATCGGCGACATAAATGCTCAAAAACTTGAATTGAATTATATCGGTCAGGAAACTCCAAGCCCGATATATATTGCACGAAACGGGAGAAAATACGGGGTGATAAATGATAATAATGAAATCCTTGTACCGTTTGAATATATTAAATATTCCGAAGATAACGATTTAAACGCAGTAAAATCACAAATGGGAATAACCTCACAAAAAGAAATGCAAAGGCAGAACAGAAAAGAGGTAATGCACTCTCTGCCTTGGTTTATAACTTCAATGATTCTGTATCCTCTCTGGTTAATATTGCCATACCCCAATCTAAATATAAATATAAATTATTAAATTTATTTTTCTTTGCAGGAACTATTACCTGCTTTGATTTTATCGGGGCAGTGCAGGTAATCTAAATTAGAGTTTTGAAGTACCCAAGCTGTGCAACCTGCACCATTGGCATTAGAAGCCAAACATCCGTTTTCAAAGTCAAAAGGCCAGCTCCAATTAGTATTTTCTAAGTCTTGAGAACCTGTAGGCATTATACCATCATTTGTTAATAAAACGTAGAAAATATCGGTACCAACTACATTTGGTCCTTTATTCCCGTTTATATCAATTTCATATTCTCCCAAAAGTTTTTTTGTAACTCCTGAAATTTTTATATCAAGCGGGTACCCGACAAAAGCTCCTATGATTATACCGTCACTTAATATAACAGCGGGTCTGTCTCCATAAATATTGCCTCGATCTTTTTTTGATTTGGTTTTGATATTATCTTTGTGGCAGATTTCCCCTGCTTCGCAGACTTTTATGTAATTTATGTATGGCAATATTTTATTTATTAAAGGCATCATACTGCTTGATGTCGCACCCCACTCATCCGGATATAAACCCGTACGGCTCATGCTTAAATTTACAGCTTGGGACAAAATCGAATATGCTTTTTTTAATCTTTCTACATATTCTTTTTCATAAGTATTTTGCAATACAGCAGGAATAGTAATAGCCGCAATAACACCAATGATTACAAGAGTAATAAGGACTTCCGCTAAAGTAAAGCCTTTATTACGTTTTATCGACTCGGGGGGGGGTATTTGGTCTGTTCATATCGATTTTCTCCTTGATTTTAAAATTATTATAGCATATTTCTTTTTAATCACAATAAAATTGGGATTTATATACATAAATTTCTTTTTCACTCAGTTTTTTATATGTGGTTGTTTCTCCTCTTGTCTTGTAATCTTCGCCCTGCTACTAACATTGGATTACCATCATTATTATTAAAATCATATACATCTGATACATATAATTCAAAATTCCTGTTTTTATTTACATTATCTTGTTTTATAAACAAAACATCATTATATTTTTATTATACATCATTTTTTAATTTTATCAATCGAGTAGATATAAATATTTAAAATTTATTAATTACGTTATAATGTAGTTAATACGGGTGTTGTTTTTAAACATCCGATTAATAATACTATACTTAATATTATTACTATTAATGAAAATAATTTTATTGGATTTGTTATTATAGACCGCATTTTTACCTCTATATGTGTGTTATTTTTTGATTTTTTAATGTTTTTTCCATTTCCGCTCTTGGTATTATAACACGATAAGCGTATTGTCTTTAAATTTATAAACTAATATAATAATTCTATGAAAAAATTTGTTATTATATGCATTTCAATATTTTTATTATTATCATCCTTTACTTTGGGATTTTTTATAAAAAAACACATTGATGATAAAAAAATCAGTAATTGGAATGTAGAAAGAAAATATTTAAAAGACAAAATAAATCATTTAACAGAATCTAATTACAAACTTTCTAAGTCTGTTAATCATATGAAAACTGAGTTTGATAAAAAATGGTTAGAATTAACAGATGATATTTATTTGGATAAAAAAATCCATAACTAAAAGTAAGTATTCAATATCGGGTTGGTTTAAAATGTATAATACAGAAAACACCATTACTGATAATATTAATGGTGTTCCTGTATTTTATCAATTAATTAAATATCAAGCTGATTGTAAAAATCCTACATTATGTCTTATACATATAAAGCAATATGATAAAAATGACAATATGTTATCAGACAAACCGAATAATTATGATGTATGTTATAACGGTGCAGGTGGATGGATTAATGGGGAAATAGCTTATAATGCTTTATGCAAATATGAAAAAAAATAGAATTGTTTTTAGTAATCATCTGGTGTAAGAAATAATTCCCTTTTTTTATTATTAAATTATGCCACTCTAACCCAACCTATATATTGAACTATTGTTTTTATGCATACTAATTATTATAATTATTGTTATGAAAAGGTTTACTATTATATTAATAGTCATATTATTTATTACTTTCGTTACTATTTTTTATCAACAAAATATTAAAGTATTTGGATACAAAAAACATGAAATTATGAAAGTCTCTGAATTATTGTATGACAAAGACCCAAATCATTGGGATAAAATATATATTAATAATAGAGGAGATGTCGCTTATAAGAATAAGGTTATATTTACTGATTCCGGTAAACCTTTAAATGGTATTAATGCTTATACAACAACAGAATTTGAAATATTTTTCAAAGCAGACGGTGCAGTCCCAAAAGAAGGATGTGATCCTACCGACTATAAAACAAATGGTAGACTGGGTTGCTATATATATGAAGAATAAAGTT
>CANPWQ010000023.1 GCA_947584965.1 Candidatus Gastranaerophilales bacterium
TTATTTGAATTCTCGGGCGCTTGTGCAGGATGCGGAGAAACACCTTACGTTAAATTAGTTTCTCAACTGTTCGGCGAAAATATGATAATCGCTAACGCAACAGGATGTTCTTCAATATACTCGGGTACGTTCCCTACTATTCCTTACACAACAACTAAAGAGGGAAGAGGACCTGCTTGGGCTAACTCTTTATTTGAAGATAACGCTGAATTCGGCTTTGGTATGAGATTAGCAGTAGACCAAAACAGAGACACTTTAAAAACTTATGTTGAAAGAGTTGTAGCTGATGAAAAAGCTCCTGCAGACTTAAAAGAAGCACTTGCAAACGCTATTTCATACTTTGATAACTCTAAGACACCTGAAGCATTGGAAGCTCAAAACAAAGCAAAAGAAATGATTAAAAAGTATGCTGACGCTCCATGCCTGAACTTAGCAAAAGTAAGAGAATTGCAAGATTACTTCACCGATAAATCTATTTGGATTATAGGCGGTGACGGCTGGGCAAACGATATCGGCTACGGCGGTATTGACCATGTATTAGCACAAAATAAAAATGTAAATATTTTGGTTCTTGATACCGAAGTTTACTCAAATACCGGCGGTCAAGCATCTAAGTCAACTCCGACGGGTGCCGTTGCAAAATTTGCTACGGGCGGTAAAAGAACATATAAAAAGAATATGGGCTTAATGAGCATGTCATACGGATATGTTTATGTTGCTTCTGTTGCTCTTGGCGCAGACAGAGGTCAAACTTTGAAAGCTATTCAAGAAGCTGAAGCATACAACGGACCATCCATAATCTTTGCTTATGCTCCTTGTATTGCTCACGGTATTGATATGGCCAAAACTCAAACAGAGCAAAAACGTGCCGTTGAAGCAGGATATTATCCGTTATACAGATATAACCCCGCTAATGAACAGCCGTTTACTTGGGATGCTAAAGATCCTAAAGGCAGCTATCAAGACTTCATCAGAAGTGAGGGCAGATATAAATCACTTCTTAAGACAAACCCCGAAGCTGCTGAAGAGCTATACAGCCAAGCTGAAAAAGACGCACAGGCACGTATGGGTGTATTCAAAGCAGTAGGCGAGTTGATTAAATAATTAACAATAATTTATAGAAAAAGGTTCTGGTATTATTATCAGAACCTTTTTATTCTTTATATTGTGACCAATCGTATTCTTTGCTTGTTTCAAAACAATATCGGCAGCCTTCGCTCGGTTTTCTCATTGTTTTATATATTTCTTCTGCCGATAAATTATAAATGTCAGCACAGTTAGGCAATGCAATATTTGTTTTATATTTATCATTATAATATTTACGATAACAAGCCATACAACTATATAATTTTGATTGCCATAATTGATTTACAAAAAATGAATTACAGGATTTAAAAGATTTCACTTTGTCAGAAGTTCCTTCTACGTTTAAATTACAGTAAAATCTTTTCTTTAAATAAATTTGTCCCAGAATTGCCCGTTTATCATCAATTAAATCAAGCAGAGAATTGAAAGTATCGCCATTCAATACAGGGTACTTAGACAATTCAATTATTATATGATTTTTTAAAACTGCATTCCAAAAGTCATCATTCATTCTTGGCAGAAGAATACCGTTAGTTAAAATAAAAATAGCAGATTTAGGATATGCTTTTCTTGTTTCTTCAATAAATTTAACAATGTCAGGATGTAAAAGCGGTTCTCCTCCCAATAATTTTATTTGCATATATTTTATTTTTAATGACAGTTCATTTATATCTTTTGTAAACTGATTTACATCAGTAAACACCTCTTTATCTACCAAGTGTGCATAATGGCCACAGTAATTACAGTTTAAATTACAATGGTCTGTAAGATGAATTTCCAGTCTGGGTAAAACATATTCTTTATTTTTTTTAAATAAATTAAATTTCATCATATTGCTGCTTTGTATATTTTTTTATTACTCTTTTAATAATATATGCCGTATTTTTAATATTTTTCTTATTTGTTAATAATATCGGATGTGGTAAGCAAATAACTTCGTTCATACTAATTTGTTCAGCTGTATCCGTATTAAATTTTTTGTACTTATTGATACTTAAATTCCACAGTTCATGTTTATAAACAGGAACTCCCCAACCGTTTTCCGCATATAAGCCCTCTTTTCTTAAATCATTAATAATATCGTATTTTGATACATTTTGTTTTATTTTATCATTATTAAGCATAAATACGAAATAATAATAACTTCTTCGTGTAGTTCCTTTTGATGTTTCTTGAAATCTTATTGCATCTACATCTTTAAGTAAGAATTCAAGTAAATTTGCATTTTTAATTCGTTTTTGAGTTTCTTTTTCAACATAATCACAGCTGTCAGCTAATATAGCAGCTTGAAATTCAGTAAAAACCAGCTTGGAGCATATAATATCTTTGGGTGGGTTAGGAACTTTATTAAATAAGCTCCAACCGATATGTATAATTGAATCGCAAGTAACGGCTAATTGCGGATTATTAGTAACAATCATCCCGCCCTCGCCTGATGACATAAGTTTTGATTGTTGAAAACTAAACGCACCTGCATCAGATAAAGAGCCTGCACCTTTATTTTGGTATAAAGCACCATGGGCATGTGCACAATCCTCAATAACTTTTAATTTATATTCTTTGGCAATATTCATTATTTCATCCATATCTGCCATTGCCGAAAACAAATGTACAGGAATTATTGCCTTTGTTTTTTCAGTTATTGCTTCTCGTATTTTTTTACATGAAATGCAAAGAGTATTTGGGTTAATGTCTACAATTACAGGAGTTGCTCCTACTTTTGAAATTGCAGTAATATTAGATATCCAAGTATATGCGCTTACAATTACTTCGCAATCTTTTCCTATATTTAGGGCTTGTAAAATAGTTTCCATTGCACTCGTAGCGCTGACCGTAGTTAGTGCAAATTTTGCTGTATGCAGTTTGGAAAATTTTTTTATAAGCCTGATTTCATTTTTTCCATACCAAGACCAATATCCATTTAAATAAGACTTTAATAACGTATAAACAGTTTTAATATGAATTTTTGGCCATTTTGGAATATATATTTTCATGTGTTATTTTGTCCAATATTTTTATTACATAAAATGTCTTACCCAAATGTAAGCGGAGGATAATGTAAGTGAAATACAAACAACAACTACACCGTACTTCATAAATTCCAAGAATTTAATTACGTGGCCGTGTTTAGCTGAGTTTTCCGATACAATAACATTTGCTGCCGCGCCGATTATTGTTAAGTTACCGCCAAGACAAGCGCCTAACGATAAGCACCACCACATCGGAAGAACGAACTCGCGTCCTTTCTCCGCTTCCATAGCAGATATCATAGGCGCCATAGTAGCTGTATACGGAATGTTATCTATTATACCTGATAAAATACCCGAAGCCCATAAAATAACAAAAGAAGCTATTTTTTGCGAGCCTGCCGTTACCTTTAACAGCCAGTCTGCCATTAATTGTATACCGCCTGCCGCTTCAAATGCACCGATTATGATAAATAATCCGATAAAGAAGAATATTGTATTCCATTCAACTTCTTTAAATGTATCTTCGGGATTTTCAAACAGTAACAATATGCTTGCGCCTATAAATGCTATTATACACGTTTGAATATGTGTTACATCGTGAGTGATAAAACCTAAAATAACAAGTGCAAGTACGGTTAAACTCCTTTTTAAAAGTGCGAAATCGGTTATGGTTTTTGAATTATCAATATCTTTTATACTTGCCATTTTTTCTTCCGTTGTGTGAAGTTGTTTTTTAAAGCACAGATATAAAAATGCAATGACTGCGCACATAATTATAAAACATATAATCGTTAATTCCGATAAAAAGTCCATAAATGAAAAATTAGCAGCGCTGCCGATAATTATGTTTGGCGGGTCACCTATTAATGTTGCCGTTCCACCTATATTTGAAGCAAATATTTCCGAAATAAGCAGTGGAACAGGGTTTATATCAAGCTGTTTTGCGACAACAAATGTAATAGGCATAATTAATATTACGGTAGTTACGTTATCAAGAAATGCCGATAATATTGCGGTAAAAAATGCCAAAACTATTAATACAAATAACGGTTTACCTTTTGTCATTTTTAAAAGCTCGATTGCAACCCACTTAAATACTCCGCAGCGTGTTGTAATATTTACTATAATCATCATTGAAACAAGTAAAAATATTACGTTAAAATCAATAAAATTAATAAAGTAATGAGCGTTTAATCCCTCCTCAATAACTTTATCTTGGCTAACAAGTCCCGAAAAAACAACAACGGCAGCGCCTAAAAGCGCTATTGTTACCTTTGGTATTTTTTCAAGAGCAATAAAAATATATGCAAGAATTAATATTGCGGCAGAAATGGCAATATTATAATTTTGCACAACTCCGTAAAAATGTTCCATGTTTAACCTCTCTTAGTGTAAATACATATTGATTTTAACAAAAACATGGATGAATATTAATCAATTTTTATATTCTGTTTCAAATACGCTTCAATAAAACCGTCTAAGGCTCCGTCCATAACAGAATCAACATTGCCGACTTCATAATTTGTTCTGTGGTCTTTAACCATTTTATAAGGATGAAATACGTAAGAACGGATTTGCGAGCCGAAATTTATATCAACATTCTGACCTTTTAACTGCATAAGTTTTTCTTCGTGCTCCGCTTGCTTTATTGCAAGCAGTTTTGAAGCTAATATTTGCATTGCGGTTTCCTTATTCTGCAATTGCGAGCGCTGCTGCTGACATCTTACTACAATCCCCGTCGGCTTATGCAAAATTCTTACGGCTGTTTCAACTTTATTTACGTTTTGACCGCCCGCACCGCCAGAGCGCATTGTATCTACCACAATATCCTCTGCGGGTATTTCAATTTTTTTACTGAAATCTTCTATAACAGGGCTTACTTCCAAACTGGCAAAACTTGTCTGCCTTTTTCCGTTTGCGTTAAATGGCGAAATTCTGACTAAACGGTGTACTCCTTTTTCTGCTTTTACTAACCCGTAAGCATATTTCCCGCATACTTTAATTGTTGCCGATTTTATCCCCGCTTCTTCACCGTCCGAGCGTTCAATTAAATCGGTTTTCCAATGCTTTGATTCTGCATATCGCATATACATTCTTAAAAGCATTTGAGCCCAATCCTGCGCGTCTGTTCCGCCTGCGCCTGCATTTATCGTTATTATTGCGTCAGATTTATCGTATTCTCCGCTTAAAGTAGACTCTATTTCCCAAACTTCAAGCTCTGATTTTAATGTTTTTATTGTCTTATCGACTTCATCAAGCAAGGTTTCATCTTTAGTTTCTTCATATAGCTCAAATAATGTTTCTATATCGCTTGATAAACTTTTCCAGTGTGAAATTTTTTCAAGATTATCTTTATCCTCTTTTATTTCCTGCGAAATTTTTGAAGATATATCGGGGTTTGACCAGATGTCGCTTTGCTGAAGTTTTTGTTCGTTTTCTTTTATTGAATTTTTTAACGAGTCAACATCAAATATCTTTAATGCCTTATCAAACATTGTTTTAACGGGATTATAACTCTGTTTAATTTCATCATACAGCAATTTGAGTTAACCTTTCTTTTTATCCGTTGCAAATTCGGAATCAAGTCTTAAAAATACGGGTTTAATTTTATCTTTTTCCGTTATTTTGCTTGCTTTTAATCCGCCCCAATAAAGATTTTCGTATTTAAAGTTAATATTTTCATTTAATTGAGTCAGTATATCCTCTGCAATATTCGGGCAATACGGATAAAGCATAATTGCAATGTGGCGCATAGCTTCAAGCACAGTATATAAAACCTTGCCTGTTTCAAGCATTTTTTCTTCTTTAGCTAATGCCCATGGTGCAGTTTCAGTTACGTATTTATTTACCGCATCAGCATAAGATACAATTAAATCTGCTGCTTCCGCTATTTCGTAATGATTAAAGGCTTCTATAATTTGAGTTTTCGTGTTTTCTGCCATAACTGCAATCTTGTTAGATTTATCCGTTATAAATTCGCTTTTTATCTCGCCGTCAAAGTATTTAACCAGCATATTTAAAGTTCTGTTCAAAAGATTTCCTATGTTATTAGCTAAATCTGCATTAACTTTTTCCTTAAAATCTTCATCCGAATAGTTACCGTCACGCCCGATTTGAGCGGATGACGCCATATAATACCTGAATGCGTCGGGTTTTTCAAGGTTGAATGCTGTTATAACTTCGTGCGGAGCTATAACATTTCCTATGGATTTACTCATTTTTGATTGATCTATTGTTATCCAGCCGTGTGCAAATATTGTTTTCGGCAGAGGAAGTCCTAAAGACATTAATATTGCAATCCAGTATATTGAGTGAAATTTTATAATGTCTTTACCGATTACGTGAACATCAGCCGGCCAAAGAGTCTTAAATTGCTCCGTCGGATTTTCTATATCATAGCCGATTGCTGTTATATAGTTTGATAATGCGTCAATCCAAACATATATTGTTTGGGTGTCGTCGCCGTCTACTCCTATTCCCCATTGTACGGATTCTTTTGTCCTTGAAACAGATATATCTTCTATATTTTCAAGTTGATTTAAAAGCTCATTAACTCTAAATGAGGGCTGAATGAAATCTTTATGCGTTTTTATGTAATCTGCAATTTTATCTTTATATTTTGTAAGTTTAAAAAAGTAGTTTTCTTCCGTAATTTCTTCAGGTTTTTTAAGGTGGTCAGGGCAGAGTCCGTCTTCAGTTAAATCTTTAGGATTTAAAAAAGATTCACAACCCGAGCAGTAAAGCCCTGTATATGAGTGTTTATATATGTCTCCGTTTTCAAGCAGTTTTTTGAATATTTGTTTTACTGTTTTTTTATGCTGTTCGTCTGTTGTTCTTATAATCTTATCGTAGCTTATTTCAAGCTCTTTCCATGCCTGCTCGAATTGAGCAAAGTTTTCATCGCAAAGTTCTTTAGGGGTAATTCCTCTTGAAAGCGCAGTTTTTTGAATTTTTATCCCGTGTTCATCAGTTCCCGTGAGCATAAATGCGTTATCCGTTAACTGTCTTTTATGACGAATTATGACATCCGATAGTATTTTTTCATAAGCGTGACCTATATGCGGTGCGCCGTTAACATAATCTATTGCGGTTGTTAAATAAAATTTTTCCTGCATTTATATTCACCTTTTAAACAATATGCTAAAATAAATCTATCACAAAGGTATTTAATAAAAAAGGGTTTTTACATGAGCGAAAGATTAAATAACAGAAAAAATAACGAATTAAGAAACATAAAAATAACAAAAGACTATACCTGCCACGCTTTAGGTTCGGTTTTAATAGAGTTTGGTGATACTAAAGTTATAGTTACGGCTTCAGTTGAAGCGGGAAAACCAAAATGGATGGAAAAAGATGACCCGAGGGGCTGGGTAACTGCTGAATATTCTCTTTTGCCCTCTGCTACGCATACAAGGTGCCAGAGAGAAAGAACAAAGATTTCAGGCAGAACACAGGAAATTCAAAGACTTATAGGCAGAAGTCTGCGTTCTTGCGTTGATTTAACAAAACTAGGCGACAGAACTGTTACTATTGATGCGGATGTTATTCAAGCGGACGGCGGAACAAGATGTGCCTCAATTTGCGGCGGGTTTTTGGCAATGAATATTGCTTTTAATAAACTTATTGAACAAGGACAGTTGGCGGAAAATCCGATTATCGAACCGATTGCGGCTGTATCTGTCGGGATTATAGACGGGGAAATCAAATTGGATTTAGATTATTCCGAGGACTCTCACGCACAGGTTGATTCTAATGTTGTTATGACAAAATCAGCTAAAATAATTGAATTTCAGACAACGGCCGAGGGCGCTCCGTTTGAAAAATCACAGCTTGATGAAATATATAATCTTGCAAATAATGCGATACAAAAAATAATTTCTTTATATTAAAATACTTCCGCTTTTATGGCGGAAGTATTTTGCTGCCTTGAATAAAGAGTTTTACATTTCCTCAAGTTCTTTATGATATTCAGGATCCCCTTCTTTTTGGGGACCGTTTCCTCCCCTTAAGAAGTCGAAAATTCTTGATATTAAATCACTAATAGAATTTTCATTATTTGCAGCACCTCTATTCATATTTGGAGCTTGCGGGTCTCCTCTTAATTCACGAAGCTCATTTTTTGCTTCGTCAAGTGAAATTCCGTGTTCATCTGCATATACTTGTGCATAAGAATCCGGATCTCCCAAATTGCCCGACAGTGATAAAATATCAGAATCACCTGCTATTGTGCTATTATCAGCATTAAAATAGTTGTTGAAAATCGGAATATCAACATCATTCCTTTCTTCAGGTTTCTGAGGATCACCATATTTTGATTTGAGCTCTGCCTTTGCTTCCTCAAGCGTCATTCCATTCTTATTTGCATATTCCTGTGCATAAGAATTCGGATCTACCGGCTTGAATGAAAAATTTGTTTGACCAATAGTCATAAAAATATCCCTCCTTTTTTTCTCCCCGCAGATATTTATAATAAGTTTTTTTTTATTTGAAAATTTACATTAATTTGTTATTTGTTTAAAAATGTTAATAAATTATTTAAAATCTTTAAATATAAAAGGTTTATTATTTTCATATATATTGAATTCTTTATTTAATGTTATGTCTTTAAGTTGCTTATTATATCTGTATTGTGTGAATAATCTTGTTATTGCTGATAGGGTAAAGCCCATAAAAACTAAACTGAATAAATAAGGCACAGCTGAAATAAAGGCTTTTTCTTTAGTGAGCCTTGATAGCTCTTTAATTGCGGATGTGTTTTTAGCTTTAGCAATATTTTCTGCAATTTTAGACAATTCGGCTCGTGTCGGGATTGAAAATGTTCCGTCTGTGCCTTTCTTTAATATATCGGGGAATGCTTTTTTCTTTTCTAGGATTTTTGTAAATCCCTTTTCAAAAAGTTCACTGCCGAAAATTGTATAGAAAACAACAAGCGGAACTCTTGTCCAAACTTCTGCTACATCGAGTTTCCCTCTGTCCTCTGCTGCTTTTGAGTATCCAAATAATCCTAAAATTGCGGTTAGTGCAAGCTGTCCTTTACTTAATGCCAATTTACCGTTATTATTTGCAAAATCAAGGCTGAACTTTGATAAAATATTACTTAATTTATCAGATTTTATTCCCGCTTTTTTTACAGCTTTTGCCAATGCTTTTCCGGGTTCGAGTATAGTTTTTGACAGATTTTGTAAATAATCGGATTTATGCCCTGTCAGCGCTAATCCTGCGCCGAGTGCAACTCCTGCGGCAGATATTATTGCTGCTTTTTTTAATTGATGTTTTGAATTCTTTTCTACGCGTTCTTGCTGGGTTTTATCTTCTTTCTCATTTTGATTTTTATTAAGATTAGCTATGTTATTAAAGTTACTTTTATTAAATGTTTTTAATGTAAATAAATTTTTTGCAAAACTTAAGGTGTATTCTGCAACGGGTACTATAATGCAAGCAAGTAATATTCCTGCTTTTGTGGCAATAGCGCGTTTTTTTACTTCATCGTTTAATGCTGTATTTTCTGTTATTTGTTTGATTGTCTTTGGCAATTGTTCATTTATAGTGCTTCTTAAATTTTTTGGTTGAAAGTTTTTAAAAATACTGTTTCTGAAAAGTTTTTCACCTAATATGGGCGTAGCAAAATAGAATATTGCGGATTCTATGAATTCTAAAAAACTCATCTCTGCGAAATCTGCTTTACTCCTCGAAAATATGGCTTTGGGAAACCAATTTGTTGCAGTATCCTGTATAAATCTTGTGGATGATAAATTTTCCTGCGATTTTAAGAATATATCAGCGGCTTTTGCAACTCCCGTAAGATTTGGTGTTATCCCCTTGAATGATTGTTTATTATTATTGTTATTTAATTTTTCGTTAAGCGTTATCATAATTTACCTCGATTAAAAACTGTGCACTAAAAAAGCTGCCTTAAAGGGCAGCTTCAAAATTATTTTCAACGAGGTTTCACATTCGTACAAAACAATGTCTGCCCGACTTTAAGTCCTGCATTTGCATCATCATATACATCATCATTTGTACATTTATTGTCATCATTTTATCCTTTGTTACTAAGCTAACTCAAAATTTTTTTTATGTCAATATTGGTGTTTGATTTTTGTTTGGTAGCGGACAAAGAGTGGACATAATAAAATTAAAAATAGCTGAAAGCGGTATAATCAAAGGGAAAAAGAAACGGCGGTAACGGGATTTGAACCCGTGTCAACAGAATGAGAATCTGCTATCCTGACCCCTAGACGATACCGCTTTGGTTCTTTATTATATTTTATTCCTCAAAAAAAATATTTGCAAGTAAAAGAGGGCTTAATGCCCTCTTTTTATTTGATATCTTTATATGAACCCGTAAATCTGTCCATATATGTTGTATGTAATAAGTGATGAGCTATCTCACTTCCGGGCTTTCCGCCAAGGCATTCTGCGTACAGCTTTTTAATATCAGGGTTTGTATGTGATTTTCTGTATTCAAGATTTTTATCTTCTTCATACAATCCTTGAGCTCGTTTTTCCTTAATTGTTGAATCTAAACAGCTTGTGGGTTGTCCGCCGCCGTTTACGCATCCTCCCGGGCATGCCATTACTTCCATTATATGGAAATCTGCTTTGCCTGCTTTTAGTTCTTTTAAGGATTTTTCAGCTTCTTTTAATGTGGATACAACTCTTACTTTTACCTGTTTGCCTTTAATATCTATAATTGTATCTTTTGTTCTTGAATTTGCGTCAACACCTCTTAACGGAGTTACATCTACGTTAGAGAGTTCTTCTCCCGTTACGTAGTAATATGCTGTTCTGACCGCAGCCTCTGCTACTCCGCCCGAAGCTCCGAATATTGTGCCTGCACCCGAGTATTGACCGAACGGCGAATTTGCCTGTTCTTCTTTTAATGCTTTAAAATTAATGCCTGCGGCTTTAATCATTTTTGCAAATTCTTGAGTGGTTAATACAAAATCTGTTTCACCGTATAGCTGCTCTCTTATTGCTTCATATTTTTTCGCCGTGCAGGGCATAACAGATACTACAACAATATTTTCTTTAGTGTAACCCTCATAATATTTCGGTAAAAATTCTTTCATTACGGGGGATAGCATACCTTGAGGTGATTTACAGCTTGATAAATGCTTAATTAACTCAGGGTGCTGAGTTTCTATGTATCTTACCCACGCAGGACAGCATGATGTAAACATTGGCAGTACTCCGCCTTTTGTTAACCTTTCTACAAACTCATTTGCTTCTTCCGTTATGGTTAAATCCGCTGAAAAATTGGTATCAAAAATTAAATCAAAACCTAATCGTCTTGCGGCTGCGTAGATTTTGCCGATTGTATTTTCACCGGGTTCCAAATTAAATTCTTCGCCTAACGCAACTCTGACTGACGGTGCAAATTGAACAACAACTTTTTTGTTTGGATTGTTAATTTGTTTCCAAACATCATCAATTGCTGATTTTATTGAAATAGCACCTGTCGGGCATACAGCTTGACATTGTCCGCAGAATACACAGTCTACTTGAGATAAACATCTGCCGTTCATAGGTTCTACTCTTGTATTAGAGCCTCTGTTTACAAACCCTAAAACACTGTGACCTTGAAATTCACTGCAAGCCCTTACGCACGCTCCGCAAAGTATACATTTAGACGGGTCGCGTACTAAAGAAGGGTTCATTGTGTCAACGGGAAGATAGTCTTTTTCTTCAAGTTTCGGAAATCTTATTTCGTCAATTCCGTATTCTGCCGCATATTTTTGAAGTTCGCAGTTTCCCGATTTATTGCAGGTTAAGCATTCTCTCTTGTGGTTTGCAAGTAATAATTCAAGTATTGTTTTTCTGATTTTGCGAACCCTGTCAGAATTTGTTTCAATTCTTATACCTTCTTTCGGAGGCATTGTACAGGAGGCTTGTATCCATTTGCCGTCCTGCTCGATTATACACATTCTGCAAGCACCGAATTGTGTTAAATCGGGGCGATGGCAGAACGTCGGAACATCAAATCCGTTGTTGCGGATGACTTCCAGTACTGTTTTTTCGTTTGTATATTCAACTTCCGTGTTGTTTATAAATAATGTCTTTTTGTCGCTCATTTCCTTATCCTCACCTATTTTGTCACTATTGCCTTAAACGGACAATTGTCTTTGCAAGCTCCGCACTTAATACATTTGTCTTGATTGATTTTGTGCGGTTCTTTGATTGTGCCTTCAATAGCGCCAACAGGGCAGTTTCTTGCACATTTTGTACAGCCTTTGCATTTATCGGCTTCAATTTCATAATGTTTAAGAGCCGTGCAAACGCCCGCAGGACATTTCTTGTCTTTAATATGAGCAATATATTCATCTCTAAAATATTTTAATGTAGAAAGAACTGGGTTTGGAGCGGATTTTCCCAACCCGCAAAGTGAACCTGTTTTTATTACATTGCCGAGTTCTTCAAGCATATCGAGGTCTTCCATTTTGCCTTGACCTTTAACTATTCTTTCCAAAATAGCTAACATTTGCTTTGTTCCCTCACGGCAAGGCGTGCATTTACCGCAGCTTTCATGCTGTGTAAAGTTCATAAAGAATCTTGCAACTTCAACAATGCAGGTATCTTCATTCATTACAACAAGACCGCCCGAGCCAACCATTGCTCCTACTTTTGTTAATTGGTCGTAATCCATAGGCATATCAAGGTGTTCTTCCGTTAAACATCCGCCCGATGGTCCGCCTATTTGAACGGCTTTAAATTTCTTACCGTTTCTTATTCCTCCGCCTAAGTCAAATACAATTTGTCTTAAGGTTGTATTCATAGGTACTTCGATTAAACCTGTATTATTTACTTCGCCCGTAAGTGCAAAGGTTTTTGTACCTTTTGATGTTTCTGTACCCATTGAAGCAAACCATTTTGCACCGTTTAATATAATTAACGGGACATTTGCAAAGGTTTCAACATTGTTTAAAAGAGTCGGACGTTTAAACAATCCGCATTCAGCCATGTGAATATTCTTAGGTCTTGGCATTCCTCTTTCGCCCTCTATTGAAGCGATTAATGCTGAAGATTCACCGCATACAAATGCGCCTGCACCCTCTTTAATATGTATATGGAAGCTAAAATTACTTCCCATTATGTTTTTCCCGAGCAAATTTCTTTCTTCTGCCTTTGATATTGCCATTTTTAATCGTTTAATTGCTAAGGGATATTCTGCTCTTACGTAGATATAACCCTCATCAGCTCCGACAGCAAAAGCTGCTATTGCCATACCCTCTAAGAGTTTATTTGGGTCATCTTCCATAACGCTTCTGTCCATAAAGGCACCGGGGTCCCCTTCATCACCGTTACAGATAACATAAGATTTTCCGCCTTGGTGTCTAAAAACACTGCGCCATTTTTTGCCCGTAGCAAATCCGCCGCCGCCTCTGCCTCTTAAACCTGAATCTTCTATTTCTTTAATTACATATTCTTGGTCGTTTATTTCAAGGACTTTTGATAGAGCGCTGTATGCGCCTGCTGCTATTGCTTCATCCAAACTTTCGGGATTTATAATACCGCAGTTTTTCATTGCAGTTCTTGTCTGCTTTGCATAGAAATTCATTTCTTCATTGTTTACGATTTTTTTGTTTAATGCAGGGTCTACATATAACAAACGCTCAACAATAGTATCATTTTTTAATGAGTCATAAATTTCCGCTACATCTTCTTTTTTTACGTGAACGTATGTTAGTTTTTTGTCGGGAACAACAACTAAACAGCCTTGTTCGCAAAAACCTATACAGCCTGTCGGTATAACGCTCATTTTTACTTCATTTGTTAATACGTCAGCGTCAGCACCTAATCTTTTAAATTCTTCTATAAGTTCAAGCGCTCCGTTTGCTATACAGCCCGTGGACGCGCATACAAGAATTCTTCTTCCCTGTTTTTTTATTAATTCTTGAGCTTTTGCCTGCTCTTGTTTTATATCTACCGTTAATTTTACTTTTTCCATATTATACGTTCTCTTTCAATATTGTGTCAATAACAATTTCAACCGCGTCAGGGGTCATTTTCGGATATATTTTTCCGTTTATTACCATTGCGGGAGCTAAACTGCAAGCACCTAAACAGCTTACCGTTTCAAGTGAAAACATACCGTTTTCCGTTGTCATTTTTCCGTCTTTTAATTGTATTTTTCTTTTAACGGCTTCTAATACAGGCATTGAACCTCTAACGTGGCAGGCAGTTCCGTCGCATACTTTTATTTCATATTTACCTTTCGGTTCTAATGAAAACTGTGCGTAGAATGTTGCTACTCCGAATACCGTTGCAGGCGACAATCCCTCTACTTTTGAACCTATGTATGTCATTGCTTCTTCGGGCAGGTATTTATATATTTCCTGTACTTTTTGAAGCATTGCGATTAAATATGACTTTTCTCCGTCATAACTTTGGATTATTTCATCCAATTTCCCTTTATCTATTACGGGAGCTGATGTTGTCATTCTCTCTCTCCTGTTTACTAATATACTCGTTATAAATTATACCATTCACATATTTTTTCTTTAAGTTTTATCCGTTACGAATTGTAAATTTTTATTTTTTATTACTCAGCACTTTTTCCGCTTCTTTTTTCATATTTAAAATTTTGTATGTGTCAGAGCAGTCTTTTTTGATTTCATATGAATATGGTGCTGTTTCAATTGCTTTTTTTATGTATTTTACTGCTTCGGATTTGTAGTATATACGTCCTTTTGAATATGCTTTTGCGTATGCAAATGCTATATTTGTGTATATTTTTGCATTATTGGGATTTATGCTTATTGCCCTCTCAAAACATTCGGGGGCTTTTTGTTCTTCCGTTTTTAAGTATTGACTTCCTTTTATTATATTTTGCATTGAATCATAAGGATATTCCTCATCAGATGATGAAATTTCAGAATTTATCTGCATTTCTTTCGGGTATTTTTCGTATTCTTTTTCTGATTTTATAAAATATTCTTTTGCTTTGTTTTCGTCTTTTAAGCTCTGCGCATATTTTTTATAGATTTCTCCCGACAACAAATAACTTTTATATTCGCCTGCGCTTTCTATTTCCATTATTGCTTTTTCGTATTCTCCGTTGTTCTTATATATAACGGCTCTTAATTTATTATATTTTCCTCCTTTTTTATCGGCGAGCTTTAATGCTTTATCGTAGTATTCTTTTGATATTTCTTCATTGTCTGTTTCTTTATATAATAGTCCCATTGCCGAATACAATTTTGCAAGCTCATATTCATCCGTATCTTTGTTATTTTCTTTTAATTTTTTTGCTAGATTGTAATAATCAAGTGTTACGTCGGTATTCTTGTAATAGTCTGAATTTATATATCCCATCATTGCATAAATGTCCGATGACAATTCTTTATCGGGATGTTTTTCTTTTTCTATTATATTTAATGCTTCATTGCAATACTTCCTTGCACTTTTAAAGTCATTTAATTCAAATACAACAGTGCACATATTGTAGTAATTTTGTGCAGTTTTCGCCTCGTTTAAATTTTTATTGTATTCGATGTATGCCTTTTTATAGTCAGACTTTAATATATCTTCATTTGTTCCCTGTGCATTTACTCTTATGGAAAACAGTAAACATAAAATTATTAATATTATTTTTTTCATATTATTTCCCCTCTTTTTAATTTAATCATAAAAATATTCACATTTACTATATGATTATTCTTGTTATTGGTATACAATTGTTTCAACAAGGAGCAGGATTTATGAAAAAATTATTTTTGAGCTTAGTTTGTTTATTGTTTGTTTATAACTCGGCTTTTGCAGAGCCTACGGTATATGATGATAATTATGTTGAAAATCCCAATTATGTTTTAGGTAATCAATATTTAGCAAACTCTCAATTTTCATCAGCTATTACGGAGTTTAAAAAGGCTATAAGAACAAATCCTGCCGATAAATCTGCGCTTATCGGATTATCAAACGCATATAATATGCGCGCTCAATATTATAATAATACGATTAAGGCTACGGATAATGCTATTTCAGATTTAAAATCAGCTATATTTTATATTAAATATTTTTATACCGAAAATGATGCTTCGCTTAATCAATCAGTCAGTGCTATGGAAAAAAACTTAGCGCTTCTTGAAAGTGCTTCTAAACAGCCCGTTACATCTTCAGTAAGATTAAATAATGCAAAAACATTAAGAACAAAAGGAGAATTTGCTGCTGCCGGATATGATTATTATAAACTTTTAAATGATACAACATATAAGGCTCAAGCTGCTTATGCGTTAGGTGATATTTTTAAAATTTTAAATCAGCCGAAAAAGGCTATTGACATGTATAATACGGCACTCGCTCTTAACCCTGATGACGGCGAGCTTCACCTTAAATTAGCAAGAACCTATGAACAGATTAATGATTATAATTCTTCATTAAAGGAGTATTCGGTTGCACTTGAAAATTCTTCTGAAGGAGAGGATATTTTAAGCTCCCTTGAAAAAATATGGCAGAAAAAAGTTGATGAAAATCCTAATGACGCTGAGAGTCATGCTAATCTTGGTGTTATTTTCCAAAAAGAAAAGCGGTATATGGAGGCTCTGCAAGAATATAGACAGGCTGAATCACTTAATCCTACAAATATTAATACTAAAATCAATATCGGTACTTTATGTCAGGAACAAAAAAAATACGACTCTGCAATTTCTGTTTATGACAGTATTCTTAAACTTCAGCCTCATAATGCTTCGGTTATGGTTTATAAGGCTGAATGCCTTGCAGAATTAAACAGAAATAAAGATGCTGTTGATTTATATAAAACGGCACTTTCTCTTGAACCGAATAATGCTTCAATTAAGGCAAAATTGTTTGAAATGCTTAAAAAGACAATGAGTGCGGAACAAGTTATTGCGTATATTAAAACGAATATGCCGGGTTTTACAATTGATGCCGATACTTATTATCAATTTGCTTATGACTTGCATAAAGCAAATAAAATTGATGAAGCTATTACTTATTATAATGAAACAATAAAGCTCGATAATAAAAAGATTGACGCGTATATCAATTTATCACAAGCATACAGACAAAAACAAAATTATTCCGAGGCTTTAAATGTAATTAAAAAGGCTCAAGTTATAGCTCCCGATAATATTTCTGTTAAAGAACAATATGATGTAGTAAGTCAAGATTATATTGCCAATAATTACACTTTAGCCTCTAATGCTTTTGAAAGCGGTGAATACGCAAAGGCAATTGAGGAATATAAAAAAATAACTCCGCCTACGGCTGATTCTTATACAGGGATTGCTGCCTCTTATCAGGCTTTAAATAATAACATTGAAGCTGTTAATTATTATAAAAAAGCATTGGAGTTAAGTCCCAAAAGTTCCGATTTACCATATTATATAGCTTCAATATACTTAAATATAAATGATTTGGCTTCCGCTAAACAGTATGCAAAAATGGCTGTTTCTAGAAATCAATCAAATAAGCAGGCTAAAGATATACTTGCTTATATTGAAGAAAAGGAAACTGATGATATTATATCCTCTGCAATTTCCTATTATGAAAGTAAAAAATATAATGAAGCAGTTGATATTCTGACAAAAATAATTAATTCTAAAACTAACAACGCAAGTGCATATTATTACAGGGCTATGTGCTACGACGAACTTAAAAAATATGAAAATGCAATAAATGATTATAAATCAACTCTTAAATATTCTCCCGATATGAATATTGCATATTATTCACTTGGAGTTGATTATGACGCACTTAAAAATTATAAGGCTGCAAAAGAAAATTATAAGAAATATATTGAATTAAACAGCGAAAATAATGACTATAAAAAATACGCCCAAAGCAGAATTGATGAGATTGAATAATGCAAAAAACACTGCCTCACTGTATTAATATAGGTAATGTGAAAATAAACAGTTTAGTTTCACTGTCTCCGCTTGCGGGGATTACCGATTTTGTTTTAAGAAAACTGATAAGAGAATATACTCCCGACTGTTTGCTTATGACGGAAATGATAAGCTCCGAGGCGCTTGTACAAAAAAGCGAAGCGAATATTACATTTACCAATTATAAAGAATCACCCGTATCATTTCAAATAGAAGGACATAAGCCCGAGCTTATGGCGCGCGCAGCTAAAATACTTGAAAATAAAGCCGATATTATTGATATTAATATGGGATGTCCGATAAATAAAATCGTAAAAGGGCAAGACGGTTGTTCATTAATGAAAAACCCCGAATTGGCAAGGGATATTGTTATTGCGGTTAAAGAGGCGGTTAATGTTCCCGTTACTTGCAAATTTCGTTTAGGCTGGTCACAGGACAGTAAAAATTTTATTGAATTTGCTCAAATTATTCAGGAAGCAGGAGCGTCCGCAGTTACCGTTCATGCCAGAACCCGCTCGCAGTTATACTCAGGCAGCGCAGATTGGAGAGAACTTTCTTCTCTTCGCGGAGAAATTGATATTCCTTATTTCGCGAACGGAGATGTTGTTTCGCCCGAAACGGCATTAAAATGTCTTGAAAATTCAAAAGCAGACGGAATTGCAATAGGTAGAGCCGCTATGGGTGATTTATCGCTATTATACCGCACGGATAAATATTTAAAAGATGGAATACTAATACAAGAGCCCGATTTGAACGAAAAAATATCTATGCTAAAAAGACATCTTGATGAGGAGATTGCTTTTCGCGGGGGTGAAAACGGAATTAAATTTTTCCGTAAATTTTATCCATGTTATATTAAAAATATTAGAGGCGGTGCTGATTACCGTCATCGATTGGTTACGGAATTAAACTATGATAATATTTTAAATATTTTGAAAGAAATATTGCATAATGGATAAGAATAAAAAATTTTATGTATATATAATTTTAACCGTTAATAATAAACTGTATTGCGGATATACGGATGACGTTGAGCGCCGTTATAAGCTCCATAAAGAGGGAAAAGGTGCAAAATTTACTAAAGCAAATAAACCCTTTAAATTAGTTTATGTTAAAGAATTTGACTCAAAAAATGATGCAATGAAAGAAGAATGCCGAATTAAAAAACTGACAAGAAAACAAAAGGAAAAAATAATTAATATGCCTTGTGATAATACACAATTTGTTAGTTTTATGCTATATTATTTGAGTGAGGGTAATTATGAAAAAATATGTAAAATACGATAATATAGAATATTTTATGCCTTTTTTATTTTGTAATGATATTTTTATTCCATTTTTACATGAACTTTTAAAAGAAGAACATGATCCGATAAAATATGTTTATGGTTCTGTATTTTGTCGATGGACAAGTGGTCGGGTAAGTAATTTTTTTATTAATAATCTTGTTCGTATAGAAAATTATATACAACGACTACAAAAGTATAACTATATTCCTTTATTTATTTTTACAACACTTAATGATTCTAAAGAAGTATTAAACGATGAATTTTCAAATAATCTTCTTGATATTGCCGTAAAATATAATGCAGAATTTGTAGTCGCTTCTGAAGTTTTATATAACTATATAAAGTCCAGATATCCTAATGCTAAAATGCACTGTTCTGTGATTGCAGCTATAAATAATTTTATAAATGATAAAAATTTTGATGAAACAACTTTTTATAATAAGATGTTGGATAAATATGAAACAGTAGTTATAAGACCGGAATATACATTAGATAATATAGCTAAGCTGGACAAATTAATTCCTGAAATTTCAAGAGTAGAAATTATTCCTAACCAGTATTGTGCATATAATTGTCCCAACCATATTAATCATTATAAACTTCAAGAAATGGAATCAACTTCTGTATATAAACTTATTAATAAAGATAAAGAAGTCAAAGCAAAAAAAGTTATTTCAAGTGCAAAGGATTTTATGGAAAATAATTGTCCTAAAAATAATAAAACTGAAAATTTTAAAGGTATTTATTTTTCTAATCAACAAGTAGAGCAGCTTATTCAGCTAGGAGTTAAAAAAATAAAACTTCAAGGGCGTGACCATCCCTTTGAACCGCTTTTTAATGAATTATATAATCATTTCTTTAATAATGGTATACCATTTGAAGAAATAAAAAAGATAAAAGATGACATAATATTAAATATGGTAACGCAAAATAAAAAAGCTCAGTTAATTTATGTTTAAATTTGATTATTTAAACATACTAAATTCACATCCGCAATAGTTTTGGCGGTAAAAATTTTCTTCTTTCGCTATTTTCATTGTCTTTAAAAATCCGTCATTCTTTTTAAAGTCATAATCCAGAAAAGTTAATTCGTATTTATCAGCAAGTTCTTTTGCAACTTCAAATATTACTTTTGATTGTTTATGAGGACTTACTGTCAGAGTCGTTGTAAAATATTTGTATTCAAGTTGAAATGCCTTTAAAACCGTGTATAAAAGTCTGTATTCAAAGCACCTTTTGCACCTTTTGCCGCGCTCGGGTTCATTTTCCAATCCTGCTATTGCATTATACCAATCTTCCGCACTCTGTTTTTCAACTATTAATTCAACCTTCTTTTTCTCCGCATATTTCCTTAATTCCTCAAGCCGTCTTGTAAATTCCTCGGGCGGGAATATATTGGGGTTGAAAAAGTATAATACAGGTTCATATTTGTCTTGGCGTAATAATTCTATCGGATACGCACTGCATACTGCGCAGCAGGCATGCAAAAGCACTTTTTTATCCATGATTTGCTTTTTCCCTGCCGCCCTGCTCAATTACAAGTTGCTTGAATTTCGGATATGAATCTACTCCAAGTATTTGTTTTATGCCGATAAACATTGTCGGAGTTCCGTCTACTTTCTTTGTATCTGCCTCGGCTATAGAATCTTTTATTTCTTGTTTTACTTCTTCGCTGTTAGCGTCTTCTTTTAATTTTTTTATGTCAAAATCAAGCAGTCTTGCTTTTTCGATTATTTCTTTTTCATTTTCGGGATTTTCACCAAACAGTAAATCAGACATTTCCCAATATTTGTTTTGTTTTGCTGCGGCATGTGCATAATATGCTTTTAAACATGAGTTTTTATGTCCGCTATGCTGCATATTATGGTTACATGTAATATCGAGAGGAACATTATGCTGTATTACTTTTACGTTTTCAAATTCTTTTACTATTCTTTGTAAATACAAATTAGCTATAAAACATCCTCCGCAGTTAAAATCCATATATTCATGAATTACTACATCAGCATTAGCATTTCCCATTTCATTTCCGTTAACATATTCTTTGGTTTCGCCTATAGTTTTAAGCAATTCTTGTCTTTTTGCTTCCTGAGGTGCTAATATGTTGCTTATTTTAGTATATGTTAATATTGAAGCTGCAAGTAATACAAGCATTATAAACCAAAATGCGTATCTTTTTACTTTTATTGCTTCATAAAAATCAAAAATAGAGTCTTTTAATTCTTTAAATATTCCGCCTTTCCAATCTTTTGCAGTCAATGCAATAAGTAAATCAATAAAATATGTCATAAAGCAGAATATACATACAGAATTTATTTTAAAGATTGAAATACAGCCTAAAACCATTGAAATACAAAATGATAATAATGAAATACAAAATATATATGAAAGCGGGTTTTTAAATACTTTTAAAAATCCCAAAAATTTTAAATTTTGCAATTTATCAACGAATAACATAAATAAGACAAATAAATATAAAAGAATACCCCATAGGGCTAGCGGCACGCCTAAAAATTGCGAGTATGATGTTTTTGCGACGCTGTCACAATCAAATGCGTCATTTATTGCACAAATGCTCGGTGCTGCCGAGTGTGCAAAATTTGCGTGATAATACACATTGCATAACTCTAAAGACAGTCCTAATCCGATTAAGCATAAGATTAATATTATTATTTTTTTTGTTTTACTCATTTTATCCTCTTTTTATTTAAATTGTTTCATAACATCTTGAATTGTACAGTTGTCACCTGCGATTTCTTTTGCTTTTGCTATGACTTCACGATATCTTTCTTCATAAGTCGGGCGCTGTGTTTGATAAAATACTCCCGTATAAAGTCCATCGGGTGAAAATGCATATTGCATTGCATTTATTCTGTCTTCTCGGTTATGATTTTCGGGTAAATTCCTTACCAGCTCTTTTATTTTTTCAAAAGAGGACACTTTATTGTATTGAACACACGGAGATACAATGTGGATAAATGAAAATCCTTTATGTAACAGCCCGCCAGTTATTATTTCTTCAAGCTGTTTTATATCACCGCTGTAACCTCGCGCTACATAAGAGGCGTTAAAAGATAATGCCATTAATACCGGATTTATTCTGTCAGCTGTCCACGCATAAGGGTTGCATTTTGTTGTTGTTCCTATTCTTGAGGTCGGAGAGCATTGTCCTTTTGTCAGTGCATATATTTCGTTATCCATCATGATATATGTTATATTGGGATTTTTTCTGCCGGCATGGATAAAATGGTTTCCGCCTATGCTTAATCCGTCGCCGTCACCGCCTACTGCTATTACGTTTATTTCAGGTCTTGCCTGCTTTAAACCTATTGCAACAGGCAATGCTCTGCCATGGATTGAGTGAAATCCGTATGTCGACATAAAAAACGGAAACCTGCTTGAACAGCCTATCCCCGATACGATTGCCGTATTATGTGTTTCATAATTTAATTGTGCCATTGACTTTTTTAATGCGGCAAGCACTGCATGATTTCCGCACCCCGGGCACCATGACGGTTTTACTCTGCCTTTATAATCAGATATTTCCATAATTTATCCTCTTTAAAAATGTGTATGTTTATTTGTTGCAAGGGCATATTTCCCCTCTTGCAGTTTTGATACTTTTTCTATTTCTTCATAAATTTCTTCCGGAGTAAAAGGTGTTCCGTCATATTTTAAGAACTCTAATACCTCCGTACCTCTGTTAATATGCGTACAGCGTTCAACTATTGTTGATTTGAATTGGGCATTATAATTAGCTTCAATTACAATTACAACTTCTTTATTTTTAACAAAACCTTTTATCCAGTCAGTCGGAAGAGGATATAAAGTCCTTGGATATAACGCTTGAACTTTTATTCCGTTTTCATTAGCTTTATCTATTGCCTCAAATACAGCACCTGAAGTTGAGCCCCAGCTTATAATTCCTATTGACGCGTCTTCATCTCCGTATGTTTTTGCTTTTGAAAATTCGCCTGCTGCCGTTTCAAGTTTTCTGAATCTTTTTTCAGTCATTTGTCTGTGGACTTCAGGGGCGGGAGTTGGCGCGTTTTCTTCCGTATGTTCAAGCCCTGTTATTACATGCTCGCCGTATTTATCCCCGGGCGCGCTTATCGGTGATATTCCGCTTGGGGTATCCTCGTATCTGTTATATATTTTGCCCTCTTGCAAATCGGGCTTTTTTCTGTTGACTATTTTAAGATTTTCAATATCAATTAAATCAACGCATTCTCTTCTCGGTCCAAGTGAAGCGTCTGAAAGAACTATAACGGGAACTTGGTATTGTTCCGCAAAATTAAAAGCATTTATTGTTTGATAAAAGCAATCTGCTACATTCATAGGTGCAAGAACTATTTTAGGGCAGTCGCCGTGGGTTCCGTACATTGCGGCAAATAAATCACTTTGTTCTGTTTTTGTCGGCACTCCCGTAGATGGTCCGCACCTTTGAACATCTGCTATTACAACGGGTAATTCAGCCATTGAGGCGAGTCCTATTGCTTCCTGCATTAGAGAAAACCCGGGCCCTGAGGTTGCAGTCATTGATTTTACTCCGCCGTATGAAGCACCAAGAGCATAGTTTATTGCCGCAATCTCATCCTCACATTGCACCATTTTTCCGCCAAATTTAGGTAATTCTTTAGCCAGCCATTCCATTATTTCCGTTGCGGGTGTTATGGGATAGCCTGCAAAAAATCTGCAGCCTGCTGTTATTGCTGCAAGTCCTATTGCTTCATTACCTGACATTATCAGCTTAGCTCCGCTTGATTGCATGTTTACTTCACTGTATTTATCTGTTCTTATAAGTTTTTCTTTTGAGTATTTTAAGCCCGCATTTAAAGCATTTTTGTTTGTTTCTATTATTTCTTTTGCTTTTGCTTTATATCTTAATTCAATATCTTTTAAAATTTGTTCTTCCAAATGCAGATTATTTAAGATTCCTACAACCATGCCGAGGGCAACCATGTTTCTTGATCTCTCGGAACCTGTTTCTTTTGCAATTTCACCGAGAGGCACAGGATATATAATAATATCATTGCGATTAGGGGTGTTTTCTATTTGTAAATTACTGTCATAAATAAGAATTCCGCCCTTTTTGATTTTTTCTATACCCTCAAATATTGTGTCAGTATCCAAACAAACCAATATATCAGTTTCGCCTGTTGCCGTAAGAGCTTTATGTTCACTTATTCTTAATGTGTAATAACACTTTCCGTCGCCTCTTATTTCGGAGGGGAATGCTCTGTATGTTGTTACGTAATAGCCTTTCCTTGCCGTTGCGTATGATAATATATCTCCCGAACTTATTATTCCCTGCCCTGAAGTCCCCGTTATTTTTATTATTATGTCTTTCATTTAATAATTACCTCTCTTTTTATATTGTATTACCAAAATTAAAATGTCGGTAATTATTAATTTATTTTACGTATTTTTTATACCCACAATAAATTTAAATCCAAATAATTTTAGTATTTTTTCTCGTTTAAGTGTTTTGGGATTATAGTAGTTATACAATGAAAATATACTTTCCCATATTGTACGTTTATTTTTATATTTTCTTGCATATATCTTTTTTTCCTCAGGTTCATAAAGAATTTTGCTCTTTTCCATATATTCTAATCTGTATTCTTCGGGAATTCTTTCCCTTGAATATTGCAGAGTTTGTTCTCTATAAATTTTATATATTTCCTTAAATTCATCATATTTATTTTTATTTATTAAGTGTTTTTTTAATTCTTTTAAATCATCGATAGTATGCATGTATTTTTCATCGCAGATTCGGCTCAAGGATTTTTCTCTTATTCTGTAATAATATAAATAACTTTCTTGTAACATTATTAAATTTTGTGCATGTATTTTTGCCATAAAATTAAAAAGAGAATCTTCTTGTAACGGGGTATTAAAAAATTTTATTTCATTTTTAATTAAAAAGTCTAATGAATACACGTAAGCCCAAACCATATTATAAAAATGTCCCAAAAAATTTTCTTTTATTTCTTCGTGAGTATAATTTACTTCTTTTAAATTTTTATACTTATCTTTATTTTTATATTCTGATTTGTATTCTTTCCCGTTCTGTATTGCTATATAGTTAAATCCAATAATATCTGCGGGAGTTTCTTCAATTTTTTTAGCAAGGATTTCATACATATCAGGAGCTATATAATCATCAGAGTCTATATATGAGATATAATTATGCTCAATACCCCCCCCCCGAGGCTAATATTTCGTTAAACGCAGTATTTCTTGCTGCGCCTAACCCGCCCCTTTTCGATTTTTCGATAACTTTTATTCTGTTATCTTTTTTGGCATATTCTTTTAATATTGCAAGCGAGTTATCAGTTGAACAATCATTAACGCATATTATTTCCAAATTTTTATATG
>CANPWQ010000024.1 GCA_947584965.1 Candidatus Gastranaerophilales bacterium
AAACTTTTGTTCGATTTTTTTCTAAACAAAGTATAATGGGAACTTTTGTAAATTTTGGAACAAAGAGTTCCATCCAACTCACAAAGCCCGATTGCCGTATCTTTACAAAATACATCAATTAAAAACCTTAACATTTATATACCTTTCAATTATGTTGATGTATAATAATTAATAATAAAAATAAAAAAATCAATGAAAGGAAAAAATAATGAGCGAAATTACAAAAGAAATGGGATTGTTAGAAATAGTACAAAATCATCCTGAAACAATAGAAGTATTCCAACAATACGGACTTGGTTGCTTAGGCTGTGCTGCTGCAAGATTTGAAAACCTTGAAGCAGGTGCAAAAGTTCACGGTATTGATGTTGATAAAATGGTAGAAGACCTTAACGCTGCAATTCGATAATAAAATATAGACATTTAAATATGTTTTTATTATTATCAATATACAGTTAAGGAGAAAACCAATGGAAGTTATTTTAAAAAAAGACGTACAAAACATCGGTGAAGCCGGTGATATAGTTAATGTAAAAGACGGATATGCAAGAAATTACTTATTTCCGCAAAATTTTGCAGAGTTAGCAACAAAAGGTGCAAAAGAAAACAGAGAAAAGAATTTAGCAAGAATTAAAGCTAAACAAGAAAAATTGCACGCTGAAGCATTAGAAACAGCAAAGAAAATTGAAGAAATAGGCACATTAGAATTTTCTGCAAAAGCAGGAGAAAGCGGAAAATTATTCGGAGCTATAACAACAAAGAAACTTGCTGAAGAAATAAAAGCAAAAACAGGCATTGAAATTGACAGAAAAACAATTTCGCTTGATGCTCCGATTAATAAACTCGGTAAATTCAATATGCAAATTAAATTAACATCAAAAGTAAAAGCTCAATTAGGTGTTAATGTAACGGCATCAGAAGTATTAAAAGAAGAAATAGAAGAAGAAACTTCTGAAGAAAAAGCAGAATAAGAAAGAAGAAAAATGAAAAACATCAACATTCAAAATCGACGCTATATAGAATTAGGAGGCTTTACGATAAACAGAAAATCGTAATGATTTTGATGTTGCAAAAATTCTAAAGCCTTCTGAAATATCAGAGGGCTTTTTTAATGTAAAGGAGAAAGCAATGAAAAACAATCGACGAAACTCAAACTTAAAAAAATATATGAATTTAGTATGGGGCTTATAAAAAGGAAATAAAATGAGTATACAAAAAATATCAACAAAAGTAATATCAACACTCGGTAATAAAGAGTCACTGCTTCCGATAATGCTAAAAGACGGAGTAGACAGTGCAAGTTTAACATATAAATCATACAAAGCAGGCGGAATAATAGAGGGAGTAGACAGAGGAATTGATGAATTCGGCACGCAGGCAATATGGATAGGCGGAATACCGTTTTTTAAATTTTTAATTGATAAAAGCATATACAAATTGACGAAAATAAATCCTGCCGTTGACCCGAGAGTAATATCAAATAAAGAATATTCCCAGTGGGCGCTGGATAATGCAAAAGGAATAATGACAAATGATAAAACGCAAAGCGTAAAAGAAGCATTAACAAAATGTTTAAAAGACGGAGGAAAAACCGCAAAAAGTTTATATATTGCAAAAGTTGCACTATCAACAGCACTAACGCTCGGAGCTTATTTTCTTCTCACTAAACTAAAGCAAAAGAATACAAAAAATAACATATTAAAAGAAATGAAAAATAATGTTACCTCGTGCAATAATCACTCAAAAATTTTTGATGATATAGCGGAATTTAAAAGCAATTCGCCCTCATTTAAGGGAATGGCGGGAAACATTATAAACGGAGTAATGTATAATCCCGTTCACAATATGAAAATAATAGACGCGGGAATAACAAGCGAAAGACTTTTATGCTCAAGAAATGCAACAGAATTTTGCGAACACGCAATAAAAGAGGGCGGTTTTTTATTTTTCATATACGGGTTTGGAAATTTAATAGAAAAAGGAATAAATAAAATATCATCAAGCCTGTTAAAAACTCCGATTGATTTACCAATAGATGTATTAACTGATGAAAGCTATAAAAAGGCACTTCAAGGCGGAAGCATAATAAAAGAATTGGAAAGTATGCCGAAGGGTAAACTGACAGATAAACTGAATTTTATAATTAATAATCCCGATAATATTCTTGTAAAAGCAGCGAAAAAAAGTAAAATAATATCAACAGTAAAGGACGCAAGCGGAAATACACACACTGATACTTCTAAATTCATAGATATGAAAAAGCTGGATGAGTTAGCAGAAAATTTGAAAAAGGCACAGGAAAAATTTGAAATTTCGGGAATAAGCGCTGAAAAATACATAAAGAAAGCAAAGGGGTTAAAAATACTTTCCGTAATGGCAAACATCGGAATTTCATGCTTATTCTTAGGTGTAATAATTCCTAAATTAATATACTTATACAGAGAAAAGAAAACAGGAACAACAAAATTTCACGTAGCAGAAGAAATGAAAAAGAAATAATATATATTTTTTACAATTAAAAGTCATTATGCTAAAATAAAGTGAGAGAGGGGATATGCCTTGAAATACAAAAGTTGTTACTGGATAGAGTCGGGAATAAATTTTGATATAGATTCATACAAAGTATGCTGTCTTTACAGTGCAAAAGGCGGAGGCAACACAATTGTAAGAAGCAATTATAAGGGCGAGAGCGTTGACTGGGATGAGTTTTTTGAGTTCAAAGATTTAATGCGCGAAATGCACAAAAGAGGCGAAACATACCCGAAATGCGAGGGCTGTATATATTTAGTCGAACAGGAATGGCCCAAAGAGAAAGATAAAATCAGTATGATAAACCTTGATTACTGGACAAAATGCAACTCTCGCTGTTCATACTGCCATACAATGCAGGATAAAGAAAGATATAATAAATTTAAAAATTATAATTTTATGCCTATACTAAAAGACATGATAAAAAGGGATATATTAAGACCAAACGGGCATGTCAGCTTTGGCGGAGGCGAAGTAACTCTGTTAAGAGAATTTGACGGCTTATTGCATACGTTTATGAATTTTGGTTTTCCCTTAACAAGAATTCATTCGTCTTGCATAAAGTATTCAAAAGCAATCGAAAAAGGCTTAAAGACAGGAAAAGTTGATTTAATCGTATCTGTTGACGCAGGCACAAAAGCAATGCACAAAAAAATCAAACAAGTAAATTCTTATGATAAAGTATGGAGCAATTTAAAACGATACGCAAAAAATCAAAAAGATCCTTTTGCGGTGAAATCAAAATATATAGTTATTCCCGGGGAAAACGACAATAAAGAAGAACTTGTTGAGTGGCTAAAAAAGTCAAAAGAAAACGGAATAAACTGTGTATTCCATGAAATTGAGTCAAAATGGTTTTATGCCCGCCGAGATAATGTTCCCGATGACATAATAGAGTTATTTAATTACACAAAAGAAAAAGCTCAAGAAATGGGATTAAAATATGTATTGTACGAAAGAGCCGAACACATGATGGAATATGCTCACAATAAAAAGGAAGCGGGAGTACACAATGCGTGAATATACAAGCTGTCACTGGCTCCAGCACGGATTAAGTTTTGAAAATGACCACATAGAAATGTGCTGTTTATGCTGTCATAAAGGCGGAGGCAGATTAAATATTGCAGATAAATATAACGGCAAGGGATTAAAGTGGGATGATATATTCAGATTAAAAGAAAAATTTATAGAAGATAACAGAAACGGCATAATTGACCCAAGGTGCGAGGGATGTTTTAATTTGGTTCACCGCGGGTGGGATGATGACGAAAAATATATAAATTACCTGCATTTTAACCACTGGACACACTGCAACAGCGACTGTATATATTGCTATACAAAATGGGATAAAAAGGCATTTAATACAAGAAAACATTATCAAGTAATGCCGATGTTAAAAGAATTGTTTAAGAAAAAAATGTTCCGCGCAGGCGGTGAAGTTACCTTTGCAGGCGGAGAACCTACTATTTTAAATGAGTTTGACGATATAATAAAAATCCTGTTAAAAAACGGAGCAGACAGAATAACGGTTCATACGTCGGGGATTAAATTTTCAAAGGCAATTGAAAAAGGTATAAAAGAGGGAGTCGTAAACGTATGTTTATCTGCTGATTCAGGTTCAAGAGATACCTATCTTGCGGTAAAAAGAGTGGATAAATTTGCAAAGTTTTGGGAAAATGTTGAAAAATATGCACAGGCTCAAAGTGAAGATAATAAACTGCTTGTAGAAACAAAATACGTAATAATACCAGAGGTAAACGACAATAAAGAAGAAATTGAAAAGTGGTTCAGCTTAAATCTTGCTTACGGGATAAAGTCAATAGTAGTTGATATAGAAAATGATTATTGCAGGGATTTAAGAAAAGAGGGAGCAAAAGCCCCCAATCATTTGGTTGATTTATGCAACTACATTGTAGAACGCGCAAAAGAACTTGATTTTAATCTGGTTGACTATAACAATTTCAGATATCTGACAAGCGAATATAAATTAATGTAGAGCATAAATATAGCAGGGGAGAAAAAATAAGTGGACGGATTTGAAAGCTGCAGTTACATAGAGCACGGAATGGTATTAGACCATTGCAACAGGATAAGACATTGTAATAATTTCAATCCCCGATACGGCGGACGCCCCGTTATTTACGAAAATTATAACGGCGAAGAAATAGACTGGAGCGATTTTTTTAAAAAGAAAAGAGCGCTTAGAGATAAATACCGCAATTCAAGCTGTCCCGAACTTTGTAAAGACTGCGTAAATACTGCATTTAAAAATTGGGATGAAGATGATTACGTTGATTATTTACTTTTGACTCCATGGGTTCCATGCAATTCAAACTGTATATACTGTTCAGCACCAAGAGATAAAGATGTTCTTGAAAACACAAAGGTATACAAGGTTTTACCCTTAATAAAAGATATGATAAAAAACAACATATTAAAAAAAGACGGCACAATTGATTTTGCCGGAGGAGAACCGACAATATACAGCGAGTTTGAAGCTCTGTTACACGAATTTATTAAGCATGATTTTCAAAAAATAATCATACATACAAACGCAATAAAAAAGAGCAATTCTATAATAAAAGGCATTAAAAAAGGTGTGGTAAGAGTTTTAGTTTCAATAGACGCAGGAACAAAAGAAGTACACGAAAAAGTAAAGCAGGTTAAATCTTATGACAGCGTATGGAAGAATTTAAAAGAATACGCAAAACATCAACCTAAAGGAGCTGATAACGTAAAAGCTAAATATATAATAGTTCCTAACTTAAACGACAGTGAAGAAGAAATTAATATATGGCTTGAAAAATGCAAAGAAATAAACATAAAAAGCGTTGTATTAAATCTTGATTTTAACTGGCTGATGAACAATGTTGATAACGATTTAATGCCGATATACAATTTAATGAAATATACGCTAAACAGAAGCTATGAATTGGGAATTAACTGCGAGCTGTACGGGCAGATATTCCAAGTAAAATGTGAAGTAGAAAAAACAAGAGAGGAAAATAAAGCAGGATTTTAAAATGAAAATTGCAGTATTTGAAAAAAGACCTTATGAAGAAGAAATCATAAAAAAATTTGAAGCCGAAAATAATGTAAAAATAGTATCAACAGATGAAATACTGGATGAAAAAACAATTGATTTATGCGAGGGAGCTGACGGAATAACTACTCTCGGATATTCAATGTTAAATGCCGATTTGTTGGAAAAAATTAAAAAATACGGAGTAAAATACATATCAACAAGGACGATAGGGTATAACCACTACGACATAAAAAAAGCAAAAGAATTAGGCTTTAAAGTATGCAACGTAACTTATGACCCTAACGGAGTAGCGGATTTTACGGTAATGTTAATGCTGATAAGCATAAGAAAATATAAACCCGCAATGTGGAGGCAAAATGTAAATGACTACACACTAAACGGCTTAATGGGAATGGAAATGCGAAATCTGACGGTAGGAGTATTAGGAACGGGCAGAATAGGGGCTGCGGTTATAAAAAATCTGTCAGGGTTCGGTTGCAAAATTCTTGCATTTGATAAATACCAAAATGAAAAAATAAAAGACCTTGCAGAATATGTTGAATTTGATGAGCTTTTGAAAAACAGCGATATAATAACAATTCATATGCCGCTAACGCAAGAGAACAGGGGAATAATAAATAAGGTAAATATTTCCAAAATGAAAACAGGGGTAATTATTGTAAATACGGCAAGGAGTGAACTTGCAAACATACAGGATTTAATAGAGGGAATAGAAAACGAGAAAATAGGCGCGCTCGCACTTGACGTATTTGAAAATGAAGATGAAATATATCATCATTTTCTTTCGACAGACATAATAAAAAATAAAGATATGGCATATTTAAGGCAGTTTCCGAATGTTGTACTGACACAGCACATGGCATTTTTTACCGACTGCGCAACACGGCAAATGATAACAAACAGCTTAAATGAGTTGATGAGTCTGAATAAAACAGGTCACTGCATAAATGAATTATAAAAAAAGACCGATATAAAAATCGGTCTTTTAATTATTGTCTGCTTCTTGCTCTTGCAAGGAGTCTTAAAATCTCCAAATAAAGCCATAATATAGTAACGAGAAGCCCGAATGCGCCATACCATTCATACAACGCAGGCAGAGGAGCCTGAGTTCCGCGTTCAATAAAATCAAAATCAAGAATTAAATTTAAAGCTGCAAAAATAGCAATCGCCGCATTTATAATAATAGTTATATTACTGTTTGCCGAAAAATAAGGTACATTAACGTGAAACAGCATTAAAATAAATGCAATAAGATAAAAAACACCGATTGCAGCCGTTGCGCAAAATACGACGGCTCTAAATTTTTCAGTTGCTCTGATAAGCCCTGCTTTAAATAGAAGCGCCATAATCATAACAACAACAAATGTCATAGAAATAGCTTGAATAACAATTCCTTGAAATTGGGACTCAAAGAAGCAGGAAATACCGGTCAAAGCAGCACCTTGAGCAAAAGCGTAAACAGGTGCTAAATACGGTGTAGCCTTATGCGCAAAAGCAATAATAATTGCAACGATAAAACCAACAATAACACCGCCCATTGTAAGCAGGTTAACGTAGTCCATACGCTGAAGCATAAATTGATAATAAACTGCCCCTGCACCTAAGAGCATAATTACCGCTAAAAACAATAATTTATTTAAAGTTCCGGAAACCGTCATCGGTCTTTCCGTAAGTGCATAATCTGTTTCCAAAACAGAATCATTTAAAATCGGATTAGAAGTTCTCATTTTACCTCCTTAAATATACATGTAGATTATAGCATATTTTCAATATACGTGAGATATTCACATGAATATAAGCGAGGTGAAAAAATGAAATCAAAAATAAAAGATATAAAAGCAAGACAGATAATTGACTCAAGGGGCATTCCGACAATAGAAACTCAAGTTATACTAAAAAGCGGAACAACAGGAATTGCGTCAGTACCGTCAGGCGCATCAACAGGAAAATTTGAAGCAGTTGAATTAAGAGATAACGACAAAGCTAATTATTTCGGAAAAAGTGTATATAAAGCAATAAATAATATAGATAGAGTAATAAAACCGTCACTTGAGGGAAAAAATATATTTAATCAAAAAGAAATTGATTTAATAATGCTTGAAAAAGACGGAACAAAAAATAAATCAAAGCTGGGAGCAAATGCAATATTAAGTGTATCATTAGCCTGCGCAAGAGCAGCAGCAAATGAATATAATCTGCCATTATATAAATACCTTGGCGGAATATACGCAATGACAATGCCTACACCAATGATGAACATAATAAACGGCGGAGCGCATGCGAATAACAAGCTGGATATTCAAGAATTTATGATTCAGCCCGTTGCAAGCTGCAGCATAAAAGAGGGAATAAAAATGTGCGCCGAAGTTTTCTATGAGCTTAAAAAACTAATAAATTCGAGCGGATACTCAACATCAGTAGGCGATGAGGGCGGATTTGCGCCTGATTTTAAATCAAACGCACAAGCATTAAATACAATTGTTGAAGCAATATTAAATGCAGGATACTCAACAGACGAAATAAAAATTTGCCTTGATATAGCAGCATCAGAACTGTACAGAAATAATAAATATGTATTAAAGAGCGAAAATTTAGAGCTTACAAGTAATGAAATGATAAATTATATAGAAAAATTAGTAAATGATTATCCGATAATCTCAATAGAAGACCCTTTAAGTGAAGAAGATTATGCATCATGGCGCGTAATAACGGCAAAACTTGGTGATAAAATTCAACTTGTAGGAGATGACCTTTTTGTAACAAACTTTGAACGGCTTGAAAACGGAATAAATGAGGGAATGGCAAATTCGATATTAATTAAGCCAAACCAAACAGGAACTTTAACAGAAACAATAAATACAATATTAATGGCACAAAAAAACGGATACAAAACAATAATCTCGCACCGTTCCGGTGAAACAGAAGACACATTTATAGCTGATTTATCGGTAGCGGTAAATGCAGGGCAGATAAAAACAGGCTCAATAACAAGAAGCGAGCGGACTATAAAATACAACAGATTAATGAAAATAGAAGATGAAATAAGTATATAAATAAAATTATTTGAAAAAATTTTTCATTTAGATTAAAATAAAAAAGCCGTGCTCCACGGGGACTTAGCGAATCTCTCGACCCGAACGCTACACAAAAATGCGGGGTGCAGAGCCTACTGTGAGAGTCATAAAAATATGGCAGACTAAAATTTTATTGTTGATAAAATCATTAATTATGGCGCAGAGCGTCGAACCGTGTCAGGATGGGAACATAGCAGCACTAAGGCGTAAACTGCGGGTGTAGTTAAGGGTTTAGTAGATAAAGTTTTAGAAAACCATATCTTTTATAACCCGATAGGTAGTGGCACGGTTTTTAATTCAAAAAAATTTGACTTATTTTTTAACGTCAGCTTCTGTAATTTCCTGCTTTAATTTTTCTATGTCACCTGTAAAAGTAGATATTTTACGTTCAGTTAACTTCAAATATTTTACATAATTTATATGGCTGTTTAATAATTTATACACCTGAGCAAGCAGATAATGAACATCTGCATTCAATGGCATCGCTATACATTCTTGTTTTAAAAATTTTTCAGCCAGTGCATACTTCTTATGTTTTGAATAAATTTTAACAATAAATTTTATTGCTTGAAAATCGTTAGGATTTGCCCTCAATGTACTTTGAAGATAATTTATTGCCTTATCATCATCACCTTTATTAAAATAAATTGAAGCAAGATTATAATAAGCCCAGCTGTAATCGGGATTTAATTCTATGACTTTATTATAAAGTTCAATTGCTTTATCAATATTTTTTATTTCGCTATACTCATAAGCAAGATAAAAAATAGCAATTGTATCATTATTATCATATTCAAGAGATTTTGAAAGATATTTTATTGCATTATCATGCTGTTTTTTTCGCGAGTATATCTCACCTAAATGAAAATAAGCATTGCTATCTTCAGTATCTTTTTTAATAACTTCAAGCAATAAATTTTCCGCTTCATCATAGTTTTTAGTTTGGATATAAGCATAAGCCAAGTTATACATAATATCAGTATCATCAGGAGCAATATTTAATGCCTTGTCATAAGCCTTAACAGCGTCATTATAACGTTTTAATTTTTCTAAAATAATACCTATGTTATATAGAACCTGTGCATTTTCGGGAAAATTATTTTTTAAATAAATAAAGTTTTTAAGTGCCTCTTCATTTTGACCGTTATCGGAAAGAGCAATTGCATATTCTTCAATTGCTTTAAAATCGTTAGGATTTTCTTTTATTTTATCCTGAAGTGCTTTTATATCAACGTTCATTAATTACTCCATATTTAAGATTTCATTAAAAGCAAAAGGAATATAATCTATTACATCGGAAGCTAAAACGCAATATTTAGTTAAATCCTCACTTGCAATATCACCCGATAATCCGTGCAGATAAACCCCCAGCAAAGCAGCATTCAAACGAGTTAACTTTTGAGAAAGAAGCCCTGAAATTATACCCGTTAAAACATCTCCCGAGCCTGCTTTTGCAAGCGCAGAGTTACCTGTTGTATTAATGTATATTTCTTCCCCGTCTGTTACTATTGTATTATGACCTTTTAAAACCGTTATACACTCATAAGTTTGCGACGCTATTCTTGCATATTTTTCGCGGTTTTCAAGAATATCATCAAGACTGACATTTAATAATCTTGATAACTCCTTTGGATGTGGAGTAATAATTGCATTTTTAAACGATAAACGCATGCCGGACGACGCAATATTATTTATTGCGTCCGCATCAATGACAATATTTTGATTTTCATTAATTTGAGAAAGTATATCAAGAGTGAATTTTTTTGAGTCATTATCCGTTGTAATACCGCACCCTATTGATATAACAGAATAATCATTAAGCTCTGTAATTTTATTATCAGAGCTTATTACCCCGTTAGAATTAGAATTTAAAGGTATATATACAACCTCGGGCATATTAGGTGCTATGCGCGATATAATCTCCGAAACAGAAGCCAGAGCCAAAAAACCGCCTCCAGCTCTTAATGCTGATATTGAAGATAAATATGCAGCACCAGAATAATTAACACTGCCGGCAATATTAAGTATTTTATAAAAACTACCTTTGTTTGAATTTTCATCACGTAACGGTAAAAGTTCGCAAGCAAGTTTTTTATCAATATATTTAACCATTTTGTCTTATAGCCTCATATAAAACTATCGCAACCGAATTTGACAAATTAAGACTTCTTTGTCCCTCTGCCATAGGTATTGTTATTGCATTATCCCAATATTTTTTAAGTAAATCCTCGGGCAAGCCTCTTGTTTCAGGGCCGAATACAAAGAAATCGCCCTCTTTAAATTTGTAATCAGTATACACATTTGTTGATTTAGTAGTCAAATAATAAAAAACGGAATTAGGAAATTCATTAAATAATTCGTCAAGATTATTATATTTATGTATGTTTACACTGTTCCAATAATCAAGCCCCGCCCGTTTTAAATATTTATCCGAAAGTGAAAATCCCAGTTTACCGACAAGAAACAAATCTGCACCACTGCATGCACACAATCTTGCAATATTTCCCGTATTTTGCGGTATTTCAGGTTCATATAAAACTATATTAAACTTACTTTTTATCATTATCCAAAAATCTTTTGCTTTCGATTAAAACAGGTATACCCCTTATTATGCACATAGCAACGGTAATATAAACAAGCACGTCGGCAATTTTAATTAAACACGGCTGAATTAAACCGTATGTTGAAAATACTTCAACACTCATAGCGTTATAAAATTCAAGGTTAGGAATATAAGCAATAATAAGCATTAAGAAAACAAGCGTTTTTGCTACTCCGTACACGGCACGTGAAAACCTTGAAGCAGTTAGAAAATGACAAAATTTATTTTTCATCATTGTTGATGAACCAAATGCCGTATACCCTTGCGAAAGAGCAATACTTCGCATTCCGTCGGTTAAAATTCCTCTTGTAACAACAACCATGGGCACCCATACACCGACCGTGCCGATTACTGCAAATGCAATCCAGTATAAATTTTCAACCACTCTATCACCTAAAATATCGAACACGGAACCAAATTTTGATTGTTCATTAAACTTTCTCGCAACAACTCCGTCTAATCCGTCCAAAATAATTACAAATAAAGTTAAAAATACCGCAGTAATATTTAATGCAGGATTACCCGTGAATAAAAATTCAATTGCAACTACTGCCAAAATCATTCTTAATATAGTCAATAAATTTGCCATTATAACCTCGTTAGTTTTTTTTACTTCTTGAAAGTGCAAAATTAACATTATCTAAGCGTTTAACTCTTTCACCAAGCATTATTTTTTCAGCATCTTCCAAAACTTTTACAACATTAAATCCGTTATGACCGTCGCTTCTTGCCTGTTTCCCTTGTTCAATACAGGTTAAAAAGTGTTGACATTCCAATTTTAACGGTTCAATTTCAATATAATCAAGCACTTCATTTTTTGATACTTTAGGAGAGGAACTTTCAAAAATTTGAAGTTTATTTTCGGCAAGCGTATCATCAAAAATTGCAGTCGCCTTTGTTCCTCTTACAAGCAGGTTTACGCGCTTTTGCGGATGTATCCAACTGTCTGATATATGAGCAATAATACCGCCCTCATACTCAATTGTAACGTGGGTTATATCCATAATATCGTTATTATCGGAAGAAGCCCCAACCGCGCTTATGACTCTTACAGGCTCTTTCCCCAATACATAACTTGTCATTGACACATCATGCGGCGCTAAATCCCACATAACACTTCTGTCGTTTTTAAAATGGTTTATGTTTAATCTGTCACTTTGAACATAACGAATTTCGCCCAAAGCACCTTCTTCTATAAGCATTTTTAATCTGTTAACGGCAGGATGATACATTAATAAATGCCCGACCATTAACACCATATTATTTTTACATGCCAACTCCGTCAAATCCTTAGCTTCCGCGCTGACCGTCGAAATCGGTTTTTCCACATATACGTGCTTACCTGATTCAATTGCTTTTTTAACAATCTTATAATGTGTATGACTTGGTGTAACAACAGCCACTGCATTAATTTCTGGATTTTCAAATATTTCATTTGAATCAGCAATTATATTAACATCCGGATATTGCTGTTTTAAATTTTTTCTGTTTTCTTCATCCAAATCGCATACCGTATGTAGTGCATTAAGATTATAAAAATTTCTTACTACGTTTTTACCCCATATACCGCACCCGATAACGGCAACATTATGTAATCTCATTTTTTTATACTCCAAAACATTCTTTATTTATTTTAAAAAATAAGAGATTAAAGGTCAAATTAAATATTTATTAAGATAAAATACAAGTTAAATGAAAATATATTTTGTTATCTTTTTTAATTTTTGTAACATAAAATAAAATTTAAAATTACAAATCAGCAAAAAAACACGATTATAAGTTTTAAAAGATTGAAATTTACATAAACATGAGGAAACTAAAAAATGAAGTGCAGTGTAATTAATTCAAATGTTCCAATCAATAATTCACATTATAAAAATCGAAATAATACGGTAAGTTCAAATTTCATAACGGCAGAAAACAATCAATACATATCAAAAAGTCTTGCAGTTAGTTCAAAAAACAATTTTTTAGCAAAATCGAGCATTAACGGACAAGTACACTTTAAAGGGAAAGTTTTTTACGAAATTCCACAGGATTGGAGAATAGATAACGGAACTGTAACTGATGGCGGAGGTGTAAATTCGGTTAATTATTGGGGATTTAACGAACCAAATCCCAAAGAAATACGTGAATATGCAAAAAATAACCGAGGTACATATTTGAGCTTTAATCACTCAAAATTAAATATGCACGACATGTACAGCTATCCGGTCAGTAAAACAGCGTCACTTGCAGGATACTTGTATATTGATTATGACGGGAATATAACTCAATATTTAACAAGCGAAGAGCCTGCAAATTACAAACAAAGTCCTGTTGCCTGCATAGTTTCAGGACTTCTGAATGATAATCGAGCCGATGAAGCATCTGATTTATATGAAAAAAACAGAGATAATAGTGCTATTGATGATAATTTACAAGACAGACTTATAAAATATTATATAAGTGAAGGTCGTGATGATGAAGCAAAAGAACTTTTTCCAAAAAAAGAAAGTTATATATCAGCAGAAACAACAGCAATAGAAGCACAATATTTAATAAAGGATAATTATTCAAAACAAAGAATAATAAATGAAAAATTGGCTAACGGAGATTTAATGGGTGCCGTTGAATATGGAATAGAAAATCTGCCATACCCGTTAAATAAACAAACAAAAGCAAGTTTAGAAGAAGCAGATAAATATATTAAAGACAATTATCTTTTAGAGAGATGGGCACGAACACATAAAGCCGAATTTATAAACAGTGCCAAAGGCATTATGGATAAATGTGATACGGATGACAGAATTGCAATAGGATTAACAACTTTAGGAATTTCTGAAGCGCTAAACATTGCAACAAAAGAATTTGATAGACTTAGTCAAATATCATCCGCAAATAAAGATATTGCGAAACTGCGACACCTTATTAACTTATGTTTTCTTATAATGTTACAGGCACAAGAAAATAAAATAGAGCAAGAAAGAAATACATCATTCGCACGGCATAAACTTGAAGAAGCTAAAACTCCGGCTAAAACTGAAATAAATGAAAGATTTATTAAGGCATTAAAGGAATATAAAAACAATGACTTAATAAAAATTCCCAACTGTATTATGCTTTATGGTGAAAATCCGTATGTAATGAGAGATATCATTGATTGGACAGGTAAACAGGTACAAAAAAGAAGCGATACAAATTATGTTAATCTGCCGTCAAAACCTGATAAAGCACAAATGCAAGAGAGCATAATGACAACATTAGAAAATGCTGAAGAAAATTATCAAAAAACAGGCAGACGCTCTTTAATTTTTGTAAATGGCATGGATAAACTTATTAATTCAAAAATTAATACTAAAGAACAAATAGCGTTAATGAAAGATATCATGGGATGTGCAAGTGAAGAATATCACTCAACCTTAATTTTTTATACCAAAGATCCTGACAAGCTGAATCAGGGTACAACAGTTTCTCATAGAATAGGTTTAAAAGTTAACGTCCCAGTAAGGTTTAATCTTACGAGAAAACAATAAAAAGGAGTTAAAAAATGAAAATTAATAATATAACATTACCTGTTTATAGTTTTAAAGGAATAAAAGTAAGTAGAGAACAAAAACAAATAGACACTACTCCCCCAAAAAGTCCGCAAGAGCAAATACTTGATGAGTGGGGCAGAAATTTAACCATATTAAATGACCTGTTAAGAAGTAAAGGTACAAAAAAATCAAGGGAAATTAACAGCAGTATAGAACAAAAATATCTTCTCAACCCCGGATTATTTACCGATACAAAACATAAATTTGACGAAAAACAAACAGCATATCAACATCACCAAGACTCACTTAAAGAAAGGTTAAAATGTGCTGATCAAATGGTTGAAGTATCCGATGAAGCAGCAGAAAAAATAGATTACTCATACGGTAATAATGACGGTGAAGATGTATTTCAACAAAAAACACAAAATAAAGGTTTATCAAAAATTGCAGGGTATGAAACAGAACTTGATGTGCTGAAAAAAGAATTTATTGAAAGAGTAAAAGCGGAAAAATCAGGGCAGGATGTTGATATATTTGGGAGTATATTATTTTTTGGACCATACAGCAACGGAAAAACATATATAACAAAAGCAATAGCAGAAGAAACAGGATGTAATATTGTTTCAATTAAACCAAAAGCAATAACTCCTGAAAAAATTCAAGAAACAATGAAAAAAATATTAAAAACAGCTGAAGAAAGTGAAAAGAAATTCCAAAAAGACAGAACCAGAACTGTTATATTTATTGATGAAGCAGATAAATTAATTGGTAACGGTTCACCAATATCCGATGAGTTTGAAAATTTTATAAAAATATGTTCAAAGAAATATCATTGCAGTGTATTTGCAGCGACAAACGAACCTTTAAGTCTTAGTGTTAATATGTATAATCCTGAAGTATTCCCGATAAAAATGTCAATTGATCCGCCAATGGGCAGTAACATAGAAGATATGTTTATGTTTGCACTTTCACCTTATTCTACCGAAAAAGATATAGATTACGAAGCTGTTTCGGATGCACTTAAACAAAGAGAAAATGAAACTAAAAGAAAATTTAGCAATGGTCAGATTACATCAATGTGTGACGATATAGCCGTAAAAGCAAAAGGAAAGCCTGTTACGCAAGATGATATCATAGAATACATACAAACAGCAGTGCCTGAAATATCGGAGGAATTAAGCAAAAAATTTGATGATGATTATAATAAACTGATTAAAGGCTGAAAAAACTCCAAATATAAATGTGCTGATGAAATAAAAGAATTGTATTTTCACTAACACAAATAAACTTATTAATTATAATACATTAGTTTTTATAAATTCTTCTGCTATCGGCCAAACACCAAAACGCATACCATGCTCCAGACAGGCATTCTTAAAATATAAATAAATATCCTTATAATTAGCAGGTATTGGATGTTTTGTAAAATCCTTACAAAATAAAACCTTAAAATCAAGCATAAATTCAATATTTTTGATACCTATACCAGACATTAAACTTATAAATTTATCAATTTCTTCACGATTATCATTAACATTATGTAATAAAATATATTTAACACCAATATTATTAATAAATTCCGTATGTGCATATTTTTTTAAATTTTTTACAAAATCATTAAATTTATCAACTCTTTTAATTTTGTAATATGTTTCTCTTGTACCGCAATCAAGAGATGTATTATAATACAGCATATTTTTATCGAGAAGTTTTTTTATAATCGGCTGATAGGTTATATTATTAGAAAGTATTTGAAAATTTTTTACGCCGTTTTTAAGAAACTCTTTTACTGTTGGTTCAAATTCTTTTAATACTGAAATATCCCCGCCCTGAAAGCATACTGTTAAATTTTCTTTATCTAAAAGATTTTCTTTATATAATTGCTTTAACAGAGGAAGAAAATCATAATATTTACTTTTTTCTTTACGCTTAGTAATTTCCCCCTTTGACTCAATAATTCTTGCACAGTATATACAACCGCAATTGCATTGTGTCCAATGGCTGATATTTATAAGGTTAAAAGTTTCCGATATTTTATCGTCAGGTTTCATCTCATGCAAATAAAAACAATTTTTGCACGGAGTAGATTCTATATCATTAGCATTTAAAAGGTTAAAATATTTTTCTTTAATTTCTAATAAATAACTCTTAGAAAAAATTTCCCCTTTGTAATTATTAAAATAAGAAGGTGCCACTCTTCCGCTGCAACAAGATACTATATCTTGATTCATACAAGTTAAAACATTATTTAATTCAGAACAAAAATATTTTTTATTTTCCATTACGATTTCAACTTTATAAATAATTTTTTATTATATCATTTTTTACTAATTATTTGAATTCTACCGTCTTTTTTAACAGAAAAAGGCTGCTGCAAAGATTTTATATGTTCAACGGTCGGTACATCTTTATCAAATGTATATCTTTCTATTATATCGGTATCATTTCTTTTTAACATATCGAGATTGTCACCGCCGTTAACCAAAAACTCATCATATACAGCCGTAAAATAATGGTTGGGGTTCGGATTATTAATATCAATTGCATTTTTTCTGCCTTGTGAGTCAATAAACATTAACTCCAATAAATTACCTGAAGCATCTAAAGCATAAGTTAATCCCGAAACCTGCATTATTCCGGGTTTTTTATTTTCGGCAGATAATGTCTTACCGCAAGCTCTAATTGCTTCAACCAGATCTTTTTCATTCAGTTTTACTTTAAAAAGTTTATTATTAAACGGAAAAATACTTTGAATATCACGAATTGTAACTCTGCCCGTATCAACGCTGCCTCTAAAGTTTGCGCTATTTATAAGCACAATCTCCGAATTGAGTTCATCTTTAACCGCATCCGCAACGAAATCCGCCCACGGATTTTCTTCCGTAACATTATTGGCAGGAAGCGGATCAACATACTCAAGATTTCCTATTTCGGGAGATTTTCCCAATATAGAGTCAATTACTGATTTCATAATTAAATTAGAAGAATATACGTTAGTTTCAGTAATATTATTTTGGACATAGGTTATTTGACCTTTATCATTAAATTCGAGATTTAAAACCCCGAAATTATTACCGTCACGCCCTGCTTGAGTAATAACAACCGGTTCACCCTCCGGAGAATAAAATAAATTTTCTCCCTCTTTTATCCCTCGGATTAAATCATGCGAATGTCCGCCTAAAATAACATCTATACCGCTTACACTTTGAGCAATTTCTTTTTCAAGCGAATTTCCGCCGTGAGATAAAAGTATAATTTTATTAATTCCCTGAGCTCTCAATTGATTAACTTCCTGTTGAAGTTCAATTTTAGTCTGTTCTTTATCATCAATTGTAATTCCTTCAAGTATTTTTTTATCCTTTAGTCTTGAAGTCATATCAGGCGGCTGAATACCAATTAAACCGTATTTTTCACCGTTTTGTTTTTCAATAATAACCGAGCGTGAAACTTTTTTTGCCAATTCTGAAGTATTATTAGGAAAATTAGAGTTCATTCCAAGTATTTTTACCGAAGAATTTTTTAATAAATCTCCGCAGATTGAAGCTGTAATATCGAATTCATGGTTACCTAAAGTTTCGGCGTCATAACCAGCCATGTCTATAAATTGTGCGGCAGCCATATTTCTGCCCTTATCTGAACCAATAAACGTATCACCCGAAGATAGTTTAAAGAAATCCGCACCTGCCTGTTTTGCAGTCAGCTGACTTTGTATTCCCGCGGAATAAAGCCGTTCCATTTTAGGTATTTGTCCATGAATATCATTAGTATAAAATATAGATGTTTTTACTTTTGAGGAAGGAGACTTTAAATTCTGAGAACATTCTGCGCAGCATGCTGCACTTTGCGTCGGAGTTGCTGAGTTTACGGTCAGTATATTCATAATTAATATCCATTAATCTTTACATTAACATCAAACAATAAAAATTTATTTTTTGCTAAAAATTAAAATAATCTTTATTTTTATTTACAAACTGTTTTTAAAATGATTAAAGGAATACCGTTCAAATACGGATTTGGTAATCTCTTGCGAGTAATTACCATAATTTACATAAACAGAGGGGCTATTATCTTTATTAATAACTCTGCCTATAAGGTGAAAATTATCGCTGAGTTTTTCATATATTTCTTCACTCACGGCAAAAACCAGTTCAAAATCCTCACCGCCCCATAAAACAAAATTTTTATAATCAAGATTATTTTGTTTTGAAAACTCAAGAAGCTGATTACTTACGGGGATATTGTTAAAATCAAGTTCAACGGAATGCTTGCTTGCACACGCAATTTTATACAAGCTGTCAATAAGCCCGTCTGATGTATCCATGCCGGCTATATTTGAATTTATAAGTGCTGAAAGTTCAATCGCTTCATTAACTCTTGCATGAGGCTCTAAATGAGATTTTTTCAAGAAATCATCAGCATATAAAAAGTTAGTTAAAGCATACAAACCCGCGCTGCTGTTTCCTGCCTGTCCCGTTGTAACAATACAGTAATCTTTTTTTGCAAAAGAACGAGAAACCAAATAAGGTGACAATTTTTTACCTATGGCACAAATTGAAATTACTATTTTATCGGAAGAAGTAATATCTCCGCCCGCAACTTTAATACCGTATAATGAGCAGACTTCATTAATTCCTCTGTATAACTCGTCAACGAATAAATCCTTAACAGTATTAGGAACGGACATTGATACGGTAATATACAAGGGTTTTGCAAGTGCAGCTGCAATGTCACTTAAATTCGCATTTACAGCCTTAATACCCAATTGATAAGGCGAGGTTGTATACATGGAAAAATGAACATCTTCAACAAGAGTGTCATGAGTAATAAAGACATCTAAATCTTTAAGATAAGCGCAATCATCACCAATTAAAGAATTGTCATTAAGTTTAGAATTAATTATATTTAAAAAATCAAGTTCTCTCATAAGAAAATATTACATTAAACTTTTAAATATGTTAAATCTTAATTAAAAATTATTTAAAAATAAAAATAAGCATGTAAAATAATAATAGGAGATTAAGGGTATATTGCCCTAAATATAAAGCGAGGACTGAATGATAGAATTTGACTATCGAAACATTAAAAAAGAAATAATCGGAAGTGAAAACGGACTTGATATTGAAGAAGAATTTAATAATTACCGCGAAACAATACATAGAATTATTGCGGACTTAAATTCAAACAAAGATAAAGCAGGGCAGAAACTGCAATGGATGAACCTCGGATACAATGAAGAAACGCTCTGGTACGTTAAAGAATTTGCGGCAATGGTTGAAAATCGCTTTGATAATATATTGATATTAGGAATGGGCGGTTCATCATTAGGCGGTAAAGCCGTATGTGAAGCATTATTGCCCCCTTATTGGAATTTATTGACAAAGGAGCAAAGAAATAATTATCCGAGGATATTTTTCCTTGACAATATAGACCCCGACCAGATGAATGCACTATTACAAATACTTGATTTAAAAAAGACTCTTGTAAATGTTGTAACAAAATCGGGTTCAACTGCAGAGGTCATGGCTCAATATATGGTGTTAAAAGAGCTAATGGAAAAAGAACTCGGCGATGACTATCGAAAAAATATTATTGCGACGACCGATAAAAATATCGGAATATTAAAACAGCTGTCAGACCAAGAGGGATATAAAACTTTTTATATTCCCGATGACATAGAGGGCAGATTTTCGGTTTTTTCCGCAGTGGGATTGCTCCCGATGGCGCTTGTAGGAATAAATATAGAAGAAATAACTCAAGGCATAAAAGATATGGATTTAGCCTTGAAAAATACCGATATAAACTGTAACATAGCGGCTCAAAATGCACTCATACATTTCATAATGGATGTAAAAAAAGGTAAAAACATATCTGTTATGATGCCATATTCAAACAGATTAAGATACGTAGCGGACTGGTACTGTCAGTTATGGGCAGAATCACTGGGCAAAGAACGTGATAAAAATAATAACATAGTAAATACGGGACAGACGCCCGTAAAAGCACTCGGAGTTACGGACCAACACTCGCAAATCCAGCTTTATAACGAGGGCCCGAACGATAAAATAATTAACTTTTTAAGAGTTAAAGAATTTGATACAACTCTTGATATTCCAAATATATTTGAATATACGGGAATAAGTTATTTAGGCGGAAAGACTATGAATAAACTGTTTAGCGCTGAAGCTGATTCAACAACCGCCTCATTAATAGACTATAAACGCCCGAATGTAACAATAACAATTCCAAAAGTAACTCCGTATTATCTAGGGCAATTGCTTTATATGTTTGAAGTTCAAACCGCAATAACAGGCGCTTTATATAATATAGATGCATTTAATCAGCCCGGAGTTGAGCAGTCAAAAAATTATACTTATGCGCTCATGGGCAGAACAGGCTATGAGGACAGCGCTAATGAACTTAAAGAAAAGCTGATGAATACGGTAAATTTATAATATGGAAAGAAAAACAGAAAAAGTTTTAGGTTTTGATGTTGATATAATTACATATAATAATGCGCTAAATCTCGTCTGCGAAAATATTAAAAATAAAACGGGAATGCACATAATAACAATTAATCCCGAAATAATTGAACAGGCTCATAAAGACAATGAGCTTGCAAATATAATTAAAGAAGCTGATTTAGTTACAGCCGATGGAATTGGAATAAAAATAGCACTTAAACTCAAAAATGTTAGTCAAGAAAGAATACCCGGTGTAGATTTTGCCGAAAATCTTTTAAAATATTGTGCTGCAGAGAATGAAAGAGTAGCATTAATCGGCGCAAAAGAAGAAGTAATAATTGAAGCTAAAAAAAATCTTGAACGGAAATATAACGGGATAAAATTTGTATACACTCATAACGGGTATTTTAACGAAACGGAGGAAGACGAGATTATAAATAATCTTGTTAATTCTTCCCCCGCATTGGTATTAGTTGCAACAGGCTCACCAAAACAGGATTACTTCATAAAAAAATGTAAAACAAGACTGGCAAAAAGCACATTTATCGGGATAGGAGGCGCTTTTGACGTTTGGGCAGGAAAAGTTGAAAGAGCTCCCGAAATATTTCAAAAAACAGGATTTGAATGGCTTTATCGAACAATCAAACAACCCGAAAGATTGAAAAGAATTTATAAGACTTTGCCGTTATTCTTAATTAAGGCTATAATGGATATGAAAAAATAATCATTTAAAGGGGTATTTGTATTCAATGGTTAATAAATTATCATCATCAGAACTTGAAGAATTAAAAAAAGTATCATTAAATATAAGAAAAAATATTTTAAAAATGATACATTCCGCAAAATCGGGACACCCCGGAGGCGCACTTTCCTGCTGTGATATATTAAACGTACTTTTTACAAAAGTAATGACTCATTACAGCGAATGTGAGAAAAATCCCAATTATAAAAACCGCGACAGATTTATTCTTTCAAAGGGACATGCTTCTGCGGCATTATATTCCGTAATGGCGGAATGCGGATATATAAAAGAAGAAGAGCTTTTGACCTTCAGAAAATTAGGTTCAAATCTTCAAGGACATCCATGTTGTAATAAATTAAAAGGAATAGAAATATCCACAGGTTCATTGGGACAGGGGCTTTCAATAGGCTGCGGAATGGCTCTGGGGTTAAGGTTAGATAAAATTAACAGCAGAGTATACGTGCTTTTAGGCGACGGAGAACTCCAAGAAGGAAGCGTATGGGAAGCAGCAATGAATGCTGCTCATCATAAACTTAACAATATTACCGCAATAATTGATTATAACGGGCTTCAAATAGACGGAAAAACTGATAATATTAAATCTTTAGGTGACATTAACTCAAAATTTAAAGCGTTCGGCTGGGATACCATTGAAATTGACGGTCATAATTATGATGAAATATATAATGCGTTAATTACATCAAAAACTAATACAAACCCAACCGCAATTATAGCTCACACCGTAAAAGGGAAAGGGATTTCGTTTATGGAAAACAATCCCGGCTGGCACGGAAAAGCACCTAACGATGAACAGCTGGATTTGGCTCTAAAAGAACTGGTTGAGGGGAAATAAATATGGAAAGAGAATGTAAATCAGTCAGAAGCGCGTACGGAAACACTTTGCTTGAACTCGGCAGAGAAAATAAAAATATAGTAGTCTTGGATGCGGATTTATCCTGCTCTACTCAAACACAAATATTCGCAAAGGAATTTCCCGAAAGATTTTTTGATATAGGAATAGCCGAACAAGATTTAATGACAACGGCAGCAGGGCTGGCATGTACGGGGAAAATTCCTTTTGTATCAACTTTTGCAATGTTTGCAACAGGCAGAGCATGGGAGCAAATAAGAAATACTATCTGCTATTCCAATTTAAACGTGAAAATAGCTGCAACTCATGGCGGAATTACGGTAGGAGAAGACGGAGCCAGCCACCAGTCACTTGAAGATATATCATTAATGCGCTCAATTCCTAATATGACGGTTATAGTTCCTGCTGATGAAAAAGAAACAAAAGAAGCCGTAAAGTATGCCGCTAACACATACGGCCCGTTTTATATCAGAATAGCAAGAACAAATCTGCCGGATGTTTACGATACTTCATATAAATTTAACTCAAAAAAAGCAATAATAATGCAAGAGGGAAAAGACATTTCACTAATTACTAACGGTGAAACATTGGTTGAAACTTTGGATTGTGCTAAAATATTAAAAGAAAAAGGGATAAGTGCCGAAGTTATCAGTATGCCTGTTGTTAAGCCTGCTGATAAAGAAACGGTTATAAATTCGGCTAAAAAAACACAAAGATTAATAACAATAGAAAATCATTCAATAATCGGCGGACTGGGAAGCTGTGTATGTGAAATACTAAGCGAAAATTACCCCGTAAAAGTTATAAGACTCGGAATAAATGACGAGTTTGGACAAAGCGGAAACGCAAAAGAATTAATGAACTTCTATGGGCTTACAGGTGAAAAATTAGCACAAAATATAATGGGAATACTTAAATGATACAGTTAAAAAACGTATATAAACAATATAAAGACATATATGCACTGCAAAATATAAACTTAGACATCATGTCAAGTGAATTTGTATTTTTAACGGGTCCATCGGGCGCAGGGAAATCAACATTAATGAAGCTGCTATACCGCGAAGAAACTCCTACATCGGGAACCGTAATGATAGGAAACATAAATATAGCAAAACTTCCCAATGACAGAATACCAAACATAAGACGCTGCATGGGAATTGTATTTCAGGATTATAAGCTGCTTCCGAATATAAGCGTATATGATAACATCGCCTACGTAATAAGAACATTGGGTATGCGTTCAAAAGAAATACAAGAGCGCGTTATAGGTGCATTAAAAGTGGTAGGTTTATCGAATAAAATGAACGCAAAACCAACCGAGCTGTCAGGCGGTGAACAACAAAGAGTCAGTATTGCAAGAGCAATAGTAAACGGTCCCCCGCTATTAATAGCAGATGAACCGACCGGAAATCTTGACCCTAAAAATTCTTTGGAAATTATGCAAATACTTGAGCAAATTAATGAAAAGGGTATAACGGTTATAGTTTCAACTCATGACAGAGATATTGTAGACTATTTCAGAAAAAGAGTAATAACAATGGAGCAGGGACAAATCGTTAGAGATGTCCAAGCAGGTACTTATGAGTAAAAAAAGATTAATAAAAGAAACGGTAAAAAAACATATACCTCAAAGACATTTATCATCAATAAGGATAATGTACAGAATAGGTATGGAAACAATATACGGTATAAAAAGAACAGGGCTTATTAATATAGCAATTATAGCAGCAATGGCTGCAATATTAACAATTTTCGGTGCATTATTCAGAACAAGTTTTTCGTTAAGTTCTTTTGTGGATAAACTCGGAAACGAATTTGAAATATCCGTATATTTAAAACCGAGTGTAGACCCTGTTTATATGTCACAACGCCTGAAAGAAGTTGAGCATGTTAAAAATATATCAATAATAACAAAAGAAGAAGCCTGGTCGCAGATGAATAAGGAGCTGGATATATCAGGTTTGGATAATCCGCTTCCCGATACATTACACGTTACGGTAGATGACCCTGCAAATATAGTAGCGGTTTGCGATAATATTAAAAAAGTAAACGGTATTCAAGATATGTCATACGCGCAAGAAATGGCGAAAAAACTTCAAACCGTTACAAATGTATTTAATACCGTTACGGCATTTGTATTAATAGCCGTTGCAATACTTTCAATAATAATAATAAATTGTACAATACAACTTGTAATTCAATCGAGAAAAGATGAAATAGAAATAATGCGATTAATGGGAGTAAGTAATTGGTACATAAAAATCCCGTTAATACTGCAAGGAGCTATATACGGATTTCTGGGAGCAGTAATATCGTTAGTTCCGCTCAATACCGTACAAAACGGACTAATAAGGCTCCACGGATTTTTTAATGTTGCACCTGCAGAATTTGCAATGAATATTGTAGTATTTTGCATATTTATAATGGCAATATTTTTCAGTGCAAGCGGGAGTATGCTGTCAATAAAAAAACATTTACAAGTATAATATATTTATGTTAATATTGATTTAACTAATGGAGAAGTGGCCGAGTAGGTTTAAGGCGGCACCCTGCTAAGGTGTTGTGTGGAGTAATCTGCACCGTGGGTTCGAAT
>CANPWQ010000025.1 GCA_947584965.1 Candidatus Gastranaerophilales bacterium
CAGAACTCAGGCTACTATTCAAGCCGTTAAAGAGGGGCTTGTTTAATGCGGCTTAAAATAGTTTTTATTTTTATTTGTGTTTTCTTTTTCCCTTTAATCACTGCTGCGGATGAGGAATTGACTGAAACCAATCAGCCTCAAATTACTATAAAACAAAAAGATATCCGTACTTTAAATGAAAAGTTTAGAGAAAAACTGCATCTGCCTAAGACTAAAAAAATTTATTACCATAATATTGATAAATCAAATTTGCCTATATTTATGGATGATTATTACAAAATGGCTGCGGATAAAAAAAGAAAAGAATTTGTTATTCCAAAGCCCGATTTTACCCCCGTTGGTGATATTATTTTACCTGAACCTCAGTTTAGGGTTATAAGATACAATACCCCGCCGGGGCAGCGCAATATTGACCTTACCCAAATAGTGTCCAATAGAGTTGCCGCTTCTGCCGGTATTCTATCTCCAGATAAAACTAAAATGGTTTATACTAAATGCTTCTTTTATCCGAGATTTTCGCAAACTGCCTCTGCTGCTTATTTTATCCCCATTGCTAATCCCGATGATGCTTATGAAGTTTTATATTCTACAAATGTTATGCAGGGAAATGTTAATCCTATTGTTTCTGTCGGTATGGATGATTTTGTTGATTACCGTTTTGTTTCGCTTTTCCCCGTTGATTGGTCGAAAGATTCTTCAAAAATCGCTTTTAAGGAAAAAATCGGCTCTAACCTTGAAGAAACTTGGCAGACTAATGTTATTATTTATGACTTTAAATCAAAATCTTGGAAACGCTTGACTGCGGTTCGAGAAGCAATTATCTATTGGTGGAGAGAAAACAAAAATATAGATTTAAAAGATTATTTATGGGATATTTTCCCTGTCGGGTGGGATAAAAATAATCCTGAAAGGCTTGTTGTCTATGCCTATGCGTTTACTCAAGATAGACCTTTATTCCTTGGCACTTGGAGTATTGATTACAATGAAGAAAAATCAATGCTTGTTTCCATTGATTCTACTTCCGTACAGATTGACTTAAACGGCTTCGGACTTAAAGAAATTAAGCTCGCTCATTAAATTTATGCTTTTCCTTATATCTTCTTCCGTGAACATTTCAAGCACTATTGTCGGATTTAATTTTAATTCTTTTAATTGATTAAATATATCTTTATAATTTACAGTTCCGTTACTTAAATTAGAGTGGTCGTCATTGTTGCCGAAATTATTGTGTATGTGCATGTGATATAAGTTATTTCCGTATTCTTTTATCCAGTCGACCGTTTTTGTTTGGTGTGCGTATAAATTGACGTGCCCCGTATCTAACGCAAGTTTTAAATTATTCGAGTTTACTTTTTCTATGAGCTCTATGCAAAATTTAGGCTCTGTTTCAAATACGTTTTCTATTACTGCAATAATTCCTGCCTTTTCAAATTCTTTTATAAAATCTTTGTAAAAAGCTATAAAATTTTTTTTAAACTGTTCTATTGAGCCATAGTGCTTTGTTCCTTTATTTCCGCTATGAAACAATACTGTATCTGCTTTTATTCCTTTTCCTATTTCAAAAGACTCAAAACATCTTTGCCGTGACATTTTTCTTAAAATACAATCCTGTGACGCTATATTTACATCCGAAAACATTCCGTGCAGTGTTATACGTCCCTTAAAATCTTTTATTTCTTCATTTATTTTGTCTATTGTATCTTTTACTGTCAGATTTTCATTTTTATACAAAGGGACTCTGCTTATTTCCAGTCCTAAGCATAGCTCTTGTGCCAGCTGCGCACTTTGCTTTATTGTTCCTTTCGCGGATGAAGATATTAATACTTTTCCTTTTTCTGTCATTGGCTTATTTTATATAATTTTTGTAAACTTATTGCTTTAGTATAATCATTTATCATTTCTTGCATTATTAATGTTAGTTTTTCTTTTGTATATTCTTCTACTTTACAATTTATTGTTTTAATTTTTGTTTTAGCGGTTTCATCGTATTGTTTTATTTCCATTTTTATAATCGGATATTCCGTATAGGTAATTTTTAATTCAATTGTTAATTCTGCTGATTGTATTATAAAATTACTTTCTGTTTCCAGTATTTCATATTTTATTTTGCTCGCTTCCAATTTATTAGCATACTCTGACTCTATTTCAAAAAATGTCGGAGCTGTTATATTTTCTATATCCTTATATAGGCTAATTTTGTTTTCTTTTATTTCAATTTCATTTTCTTTGTTTTCTTCGTTTAGTTCTTTCGCCTCGGTCTCTTCTTTTTTATCTTGTACCTCGTTCACCTCTTGTTCAGATTTTTCTACTTTTTCTTCTTCATTATTTTTATTATTTACAGGCTCGATTGGGGATATTAGAGATACATATTCATATTCTTTTCCGGAGGATATTTGTTTTTTCATTTTTGAATATAATAATTCTTCGGTTTTTTCAAATGATTCTTTTATTTCTGTTGCATTTGCATATATTATACAATCGTTTTTCATTGCCTTTTTTATTCGGTCTGTTATCGATTTTGCTCCTGCTTTTCCTGCATTATATAATACTATATAATATCCGCTTCCTTTCCCGTACGATATTACATCACTGTTTCTCAGTAAATTTTTTATTTTTTGCCCTATTTTATTAATATTTACTACTTTATTTTCTTTGGGCATAGGCTTAATATATATAAATACACAATCATCATTGTTTTCATCTTTTATTTTGGCAAAAGTTTTATTTATTATTCTTGCTCCGCTTTCCTTTGTAAATATCTGCGTTTGTTTGTCTATTATATTTTCCCATTTTAATATTTCTTCATTCGTTTCTATTTGTTTATATAATACCGCTTTTTGCATCGTTAAAAATAATCTTATTAATATTATTGCATCTGTATCGTCCATAAAGAAAAAATCATCTATTCCGTTATCAAATGCATAAAATAAGGATTCTTCTTCCAATTTATCCATTACAAATATTATAGGCACTTTATTTAAGGATTTTATTTTTCGGATTTCTTTTACTATTCCTATGGTATCGGTTTTTCCTTTATATAAAATTATTAATGTCGGTTGTGCATTGTTTAATTCCGAGATAGTTTCTATATAATTAACCTTTTTTATTTTATCGCACTCTCTTAATAATTTTATTTTTCCGCTTATTATATCACTTACTTCTTCATTGTTGGATATTATTAATATTGAGTTATTTTTCAATTATTTTACCCTCTTTTTAAAACATACCTTTTTTTCTGAAATAAAATACAACTGCTATTGATGTTATTACAGATAATGCTACTACTATTAAAAAACCGTAAGGATTATTCCCGTATGGTACTTTTACGTTCATTCCCCATAATCCGCCTATCATTGTAGGTATAGACATGATTATCGTAATTGCAGCCAAAAATTTCATTACTTGGTTTAGGTTATTATTTATTATTGATGCAAAACCTTCCATCATTGCTTCTAATATCATTCGGTGCATATCTACCATCTCTATTGCCTGTCTGGTATCAATTATTACATCTTCCAACAAATCAAGGTCTTCTTCAGTTGTTTTGATATAGTTTGCTGATGTTGAATTTGTCATTCTCATGATTTTTTGCAGCACTATATCATTATCTTTTAGGGCGGTTGAAAAATATACCAGCGTTTTTTGGATTTCCATTAACTGGAATAATGCTTTATTGTTTGTTGCTTTTTGCAGTTCTATTTCTATATTTTCAGTTGTTCGGTTTATTACATCCAAATATTTTAAATAAAACTTTACTGATCTATATAGAATTTTTAACATAAATTCTGTTTTATTTCTTGTATCAAAGCTGTATGAGGTTGACTCATTAAATGATGATAATATATTATTATCTTTTGAACATACCGTTATTATTGATGTAGGAGTATATATTATACCCATTGGTAATGTATCAAATGAACCTTCTTCGGTCATTATAGGTAAATTGGTTATTATTAGTAAATTCCCGTCTTCAATTTCTATACGCGACCTTTCATCTAAGTCTAATGAGTTTCTTAAAAAATCTTCTTCCAGTCCTAATACTAATGATACTTGTTTTATTTCTTCTTCGGTAGGGTTAATCAAACTAAACCATGAACCTGATACAGCTTCACTTATACTTAATTGTGAAAGTCGTTTGTTTTCTTCTGTTTTTAGTATCTTTATCATCTTGCTATTCTCAGATTCTTTTTGTATTAATTTCTATTTTATTACATTGTAATATAGTCTGTTTTCTTCAAGCATGTTTAATAATAATTCTTGTTCCGTTATTCGTGGATTTTGCGTTTTCTTTTCTTGCAGTATTCTTTTAAATTCAGGATTATTATATATGCAATTATATTTTTGATTTTTATTTTTTGGCTTATATATTTTTTCTATTGAAGTTGGTAATTTTAAATAGTATAGTGAGTTTAACTTTTCTTCCGCATTTGAATATATTTTATTTTTTATACATATTAGTATAAATATTAACTTTAATTCATCTTTACTGCTTAATGTATTATTTTCTTTTCCGTATTCCAGTAAATCTATTGCACTTGTTGCTAATTGTTTCATTGAATTATTATATAATAAATTGGATAACTGTGTATATGTTTTATATTTTAATGCTTCTGTTATTTCTTTAGGTGACAGTTCTTTTTCTCCTTCTTTTTGAGCCTCTTGTAATATGTTTATTACATTATTATATGTTTCTTTATCCATCCTTAAGTTTGTATTATATAAACTTTTATTTTCATTTTTAAATGTGCGCCAGAACTGACTTAAATCGCCTTTTCCGTCTTTTGTACAATATTCGTATGCTATTTTATATTTATTTTTACTTTTTATTAGTGCTTTCATTATTAAATAATCATATATAGCAATTCTTTCATTTTCTAAATTTTTATTTTTTTTACTTATTTTATATACCTGCCAATCTAATTTATTAAATTCATTAGTTATATTTCTCAACATCCCTTCATCTTTTGGCAGTTTATAGTAGTCGCTTATATAATCCGACACATTAAAAGCTATTATTTCTATCGGATTTTGTGTTCTTGCAGAAATCATATATATATCAGCATAACTGCTTATTATATCTAATCTTTTTTGATTTACATATTTTTCTATTGCAGTTTTATAATGTTTACTTTGAAAATCTTTTATATTTGCTTGTTTAGATGCTTTTTCCCAAAATTCTTTATTTAGATTATTTATATTATTTTTTTTCATTAATGCAAAAAATTCTTCTTCACCCATTGATTTTATTATTTTGGCTATTGTATCAAAATGTTCTGTTTCATGAGCCAATATCGGAATAATTTGCTTTGTACTTAATTTAAACAGTACATCTTTATTTATATGCATTTCCCCCGAGATAATATCAAAATATGCAGCGGTATAATTACCTTTGGGATTGGGCTCATCTTCCGTTATCTTTATTAAATCCGGTTTGTAGCCCTTAAATTTAATTAATCTGTTTATTATTGCCAATATTCCCGTATTACTTTTAGACGGATATATTTTTAATTCATCCAACAAAACATTATAGCTATTTTGAGGAATTTCCGCTTCCGAAATTATAATTTCTTTTGTCGTTTTTCCTACAGTTTTTTTTATTTCGCTTTCTTTATTTTCATATTTGTTTTTTGTTGCTGTTCTTATTTCTATATCGTTTTTTGATTTTTCTATTTTATCTTCAAAGTTGATTTTTTTATTTATGATTTTGTTATCAGTCGGATTTATTGCATAAAAAATTATAACTAATAACATTATTGAAATTAATATTAAAAATTTTAAAGATAATAATTTTTCTTTTTCTGATTTCATTAATTCGCCTTAGATTTCTTTTTTTGTTTATTATACCATATTGATTTCTCTATGGCACGGGGTCATATCCGCCCGGATGAAAAGGATGACATTTTAATATTCTTTTTATTCCTAAATATCCGCCTTTTATTAATCCGTACTTCATTATTGCCTGTTTCATATATTCCGAGCACGTAGGATAAAACCTGCATACAGGAGGAGTTAATTTAGATATTTTTTGATATATATTTATTATTTTTAATATTATATTTTTTATCATTTTAATATACTCTTACTTCTACATCATTTTCTTTTTTTATTTCATAAGGAAGGTGTTGTATTATGCAGTATCTTCTGCCTGAATCTACTAACATATATGGTATTTTTGCTTCATCAATATCCCATAATTCTTTTATTTCCGCTATTACATACGATTTAGGATTATTTTTTAAATATGATTTTAACCATTCGGTATCTTTAACTTTATGATATAACACTTTTTTATCATAATAATAATTTATTGAATATTTTTTTGACGGGATATATGCAACCAGCTCGGTTTGGTCTGTTTTTGCTTTATCTGCAAATTTTATCAGGTCATTTTCCCCTCCGTTTAATGTCATAAAATTAAAAAAGGAGGGAGTAATTATAAAAGTTAACAAAAACATTAATACTATGTTTGAAATAAATGTATTTTTTTGTCCTTTTAATATTACCGAAAATATACCATATACGGGTATTACAAAAAATATTATTATTAACGGCGCCATCAGATATTTAAAATCTTCCGTTATCATTTTGTTAATTATATTATGTCCGAATACTCCAATTAATGATGTAATTATTAGGATAATGTTAGGAATTAGTGTTGATATGAATATACTCTTATCGTGTTTTTTCTTTATCATATAATCATACCAGTATATTCCTGCTATACATGAAGCAGGATACATTAAAAATAATATCAAAAATGTGTTTTTTGCTCCGTATATTATTGCAAATATTATGGAGGTGAAAAATGTTATTGTGTTTACCGATAAAAATTTTTCAACTCTTCCGAGTTTTTTCCATTTTTCGTTTAATTTTTCTTGTGAATTTTCTTTAAAGTAAGAAATTATAGAATTAATATTCTTTTTAAATCTTGAACCCATTATCCATAAAAAAGAAAATATCCATGGTAAAAAACCCGTTAAAAATATCAACAATACATTTAGTGTTTCTTTTAGCCCTGCGGTTTTTGAAATATTATAAACATCAAGGTAAGTTTTTATAAAATCGGTTCCGTTTTTATATACCATAAATAAATGCCACGGAATGGTAATAAATCCTATTATTACTGTTGCTGCAAGGAAATTGCGTATATTATACATTTCTTTTAAATTGCCGGAAAACAAGTATATAATGCTTATACAGATTAACGGGAGTATTAAGCCGAATAATCCGCCTGTCATTATGGCAAGTCCCATTGTGAAAAAGACTCCGCTCCACAGCAAATTTTTATTGGTTTTGGTAAAAAGTATTAGATTTGCTAATAATATTGAACTCATTGTAAAAATGCAAAATGCCATATCATTTGTTGCAAGCCGCGCGAATACAAGTATTCCAAGACTGGTAGCAAATATAAGCGCTATTATAAACGCATAAGTTTTTGTTAATATATTTCTTATTGATAAAAATAATATTATAATACCTGCACTTGTTATAAGTGATATAGGCATTCTTACAGCTTGTACGGTTATTTTACCTATTATGAAACAGGAAAAATTTATTATCCAAAATATTAAAGGCGGGATATCAAAAGCATTTTCTCCATTTAATTTTATATTTATCCAATCGCTCCTTGTAAGCATGTCTTTTGCAATTGATGCAAATTTTGTTTCATCTGTATCTATAAACGGGTAATTACCTGTATTTATGCAGTACATAAAAATGCAAAGTATTACTAATAATACAATATATATATTTACTGTATATTTTTTTAACGGTTTCATTTTTTATACCTTAATTATTTTTGGCGATTTGTATATATTTGTCTGTTTCTTCTTTTGTATTAACTTCTGTTGCACATACAAGAATTTTATTATCGGATATTTTTATTCCCGCAAGAATATTATTTTCTTTCATTTTTTTAATGAAATTATCGCTTGAATTTACTTCTAAAACAAATTCATTAAAGAAATCTTTGTTTAAAATTTTAAATCCGTTTTGTTTTAAACCGTTTGCAAGAGTATGAGCATTTTTTGAGCTCATATATGCAGCTTGATTTAATCCCTTTTTACCGAGTAATGAAGCGTATATAGCAGCATTTAAAATGGCAAGTCCTTGATTAGAACATATATTACTTGTTGCTTTTTCACGTCTTATATGCTGTTCACGTGCTTGCAGTGTCAGAGTAAATGCTTGTTTACTTTCTGCGTCAAGAGTTCTACCCACAATTCTTCCCGGCATTTGTCTTTTATATACGTCTTTTGTTGCTATAAATCCTGCGTATGGGCCTCCAAAAGATACGGGATTACCCATTGATTGTACATCTCCGACTGTTATATCCGTATTATATTCAGACGGCTTTTTTAATATACTTGCACTAATAGGCTCTATACAAGTAATTAAAACGCTTTTGGGCGATTTTTCTAATGTTTTTAGTGTATCTGTATCTTCAAGAGTTCCGTAATAATTGGGGTTTTGAATTATTAATCCCGCATAATCTCCCGACTTTATTTTATCTTTTACCGAATTTAAATCCGTTTTGTATTCGGTTTCACCTGCAAATTCAATTTCAACTTCAGCCGCATGTGCATAAGTTTTTATAACTCCAATATATTCGGGATTTAAACAACTGCTTACTAAAATTTTATTTTTTCCGCTTATTCTTACTGCCATAAGCATAGCTTCAGCGCAGGCATTACCCGCGTCGTACACGGAAGCATTACATACATCCATGCCCGTTAAATCACACATAATTGACTGAAATTCATATATTACCTGCAATGTTCCCTGTGAAATTTCAGGTTGATAAGGGGTGTATGCGGTATTAAACTCAAACCTTGATGAAATTTGAGATATAGCTGCGGGAATAAATCTTTTATATGCTCCGCCGCCTATGAAATATGAGTATTCTGTTTTATTATGTTTTGCTGTTTTGCTTATTTCCTTTTGTGTTTCCATTTCGCTTAAGGCATTAGGGAGATTTAAATTCTCCGTTAGCGCCCTTTTATCTATCATTGAATATAAGCCGTCTAAACTTTTTTCTCCGATAGAGTCAAGCATTTCTTTAACTACACTGTCGGGATTTGATTGAAAATTTTTCATATTTATTCTACTTCTTCTTTATATGTATCGTAATTTAATAAATCAGCGCTGTCTACATCAAAAAATTCCGATTTAACTTTTATCAGCCACATTTTATCAAATTCATTTTCGTTTAACAGTTCGGGTTTTTCTATTAACTGTTCATTTATTTCAACTACTTCACCCGATACGGGCATGTATATTTCTGACGCTGCTTTAACTGATTCAATAGTGCCGAAAATCTCACCTTTAGCGTATTTTTCACCGACTTGAGGCAGTTCAACAAATACAATATCTCCTAATTGCTCAATTGCAAAATCAGTCAAGCCAATACAATAAATTTCGCCGTCCTGATATACATATTCGTGTGATTTACTGCATAAAATATTATCTTTTACCGTCATTTAATTGCTCCTTTAATTTCCTCTGTTGTGTTTTTGTATGAAATTTTTGCTTGTAATTTCAGCATTATAAAGTTTGTTTCTTATCATTATTTGTATTGTATCATTAATTTTTAAATTTTTATCGGTCTTAATATATCCGAGTCCTATATTTTGTCCTAAAAACGGTGCAATACAGCCGCTTGTAACATGTCCGATTTCTTCATTATTTGAATATATAGGGTATTCGTGTCTTGCTATTGCTCTATCTAACATTTTAAAAGCTATTAATTTCTTTTCAATGCCGTTTTTAAGCTGATTCATTATTATATTTTTTCCGATGTAATCCTGCTTTTTATCTTTATCTATAGACCAGCTTAATCCTGCTTCAACGGGAGAGGTGTTTTCGTTTAATTCGTTTCCGTATAAGCTCATAGCTGCTTCAAGTCTAAGAGTATCTCTCGCGCCAAGTCCTATCGGCATTATGTTATAAGATTTGCCTTTTTCCAATATCAACTCCCACAATTCGGATACTTTTTCGTTTCTTATAATAATTTCAAATCCGTCTTCACCTGTATAACCTGTTCTAGAGATAAATATATCCTCGTTTAAAAGTTGATATTCTTTGATATACATTGTTTTAGGCTGATTTTCTTTTTTAATACCAATACTGTCAAGTATATCTGCTGCTTTAGGTCCTTGCAAAGCAACCATTGAATATACATCCGATTTATTTTCAATTTTTACATCAAAATTACCTTTGTTTTTTAACATCCATTCGTAATCGGCATTTATTCTTGAAGCATTTACAACCAACAGATATCGGTTATCCTGCAATTTATAAATAAATAAATCATCTTCAATACCGCCATTTTCTTTGGTAAATTGGCAATAGAGCGCTTTTTTGTCAACAAGTTTTGCTACATCTTGAGGCACTAAATTTTGAAGATAATTTAATGCATCGCTGCCCGTTACAAAAATTTCACCCATGTGAGATACATCAAATAATCCTGCATTATTTCTTACATTATTATGTTCTTCAATAATGCTTGTATATTGAACAGGCATATCCCAACCCGCGAAATCAACCATTTTTGCGCCGAGCTTAATATGATTATTATATAAATATGTTTTTGCCATAAAATCCTCTTTATTAACTACTTTGAACAAATTACTCTTGCCGCGTGAATGCCCGAAGCGCTTGCTTGAATTAAACCTCTTGTAACGCCGGCGCCGTCACCTATGGCATATAAGTTTTTAACTCCCTCTGTTTCAAGATTATCCGTTAATTTAACACGTCCCGAGTAGAATTTAACTTCAATTCCGTATAAAAGTGTATATCTTGAGGCAGTACCGGGGGCTATTTTATCAAGTGCATATAACATTTCAATTATAGCTGTCATTTGACGGTAAGGAAGCACCAAACTTAAATCTCCCGGGGTAGCGCAGGCAAGCGTCGGCGTAATTATACTGCTTTTAATTCTTTCGGGTGTGGAGCGTCTGCCGTCAAGTAAATCTCCAAATCTTTGAACCAATACACCGCCAGCCAGCATATTAGCAAGTCTTGCTACGTGCTGACCGTAGGCAATCGGTTCTTTAAACGGTTCGGTAAATTTTTCCGATACCAACAGTGCAAAGTTAGTATTTGCGGTTCTGTAATTAGCATAGCTGTGACCGTTTACTGTTGAAATTCCCGAATAATTTTCGGTAACTACTTCACCGTAAGGGTTCATGCAGAATGTCCTAACTTCATCTCCGAATGTGGGAGAGTGATATATTAATTTTGATTCATAGAGTTTTTCCGTAATAGGTTCAAAAACAGGCGCGGGCAGTTCAACCCTTACACCGACATCTACTGCATTATTAACCATTCCTATTTTATTTTTTGCAAATTCATGAGTCAGCCAATCAGCTCCCTCTCTGCCTGGGGCAATAATGATATGCTCTGCTTCTATTTTTTGATTATCTTTGGTTATAAATCCTTTTACCTGCCCGTTTTCAACAATTAATTGGTCGGCGATTGTGTCGTATAATATTGTAATTCTTTTATCAAGAAAATCCTGCATATTTTTTAGTACATTTAAACTTCGCTCAGTCCCTAAGTGTCTGACGGGAGAATGTATGAGCTTTAATTCAGCCAATGTAGCAGCTCTTTCAATATCGGCAAATACTTCTTTATCGGTACCGAAAACTTCATCTGTCGCACCGAATTTTAAATATATATCATCTGTATATTTAACTAAATCTTCAACATTTTTTCTTGGCATGTAATCAAGCAAATGCCCGCCAACATCGGGAGTTAATGTTAATTTTCCGTCGGAAAATGCGCCGGCTCCGCCCCAGCCGCATAACAATCCGCATTTTTTACAGGTGGGACACTTCTCGTATCCCTCTCTTAATAAGCACTTACGTTCTTCAATTTTAACACCTTTTTCAACCAGAATAACTTTCCACTCGGGTTTTAATTTTGTTATTTCAAGTGCCGCAAATATTCCCGCAGGACCTCCGCCAACTATTGCTACATTATACATTCTTGTCTCCAAATTCATATTTTTAAAAACATGAAAATTGTATCTTAAATTAAACCGGATTTAAACAAATCGTAAACAACATTTTACTTAATGCAAACAAATTATATAATTAGTCTATGAATGTAAAAATTATTGCAGTCGGAAAAATAAAAGAACAGTTCCACAAGGAAGCATTAAAAGAGTTTGAAAAAAGACTTGGCAGTTATTGTTCCTTTTCAATAATTGAAATTGAGGCGGAACAAATTCTTGATGAAGCATTGGCGGAGAAATATAAAGAGCTTGAAGCTAACAGAATTTTACATCAAATTAAAGATAATTCATACGTGATAACTCTTGAAATTAGCGGGAAAATGTTATCCTCAGAAGAATTTGCCCGAAAATTAAACGAAATTACCTATAGCGGCGTCGCCGAAGTTGTTTTTATAATAGGCGGAGCAAACGGATTACACAAAAAAGTGAGCGATATTGCAGATTTTAAATTAAGTTTTTCCAAAATGACCTTTACTCATCAAATGATACGAATAATCCTTACAGAGCAGATATACCGTGCATTTAAGATAAATAACAATGAAAAATATCACCGTTAATTGTTAAGAATTGTAAATATAATTCTAAAAGATATATCGAAGTGCAATAAAATATGTTAATATAAAGATATAAAGAAACCACGACTTGAGTAGCGAATTTTCCGTAGGACGGAGCGAGCGAGACAGCGAAGCGGGCGGAGTTCTGCAAAAGGCAGGACGAGTGAAACGACAGAATACAGCGAAGCAGGCGAGGCGAGCAAGTCCGAATAACGAAAGAACCGAAATGAACGACAGCGAAGCGAAGTGAATGACAGGTTCGAGAGGGAGGAAAATTCAAGAGGCGAATTTTCCGTAGGACGAAGCGAGTGAGGCTGCGGAGCGGGCGGAGTGCAGTAAAAGCAGGACGCAGTGAAACAACAGGAAACAGCGACGCAGGCAAAGCGAGCAAGTCCGAAAGGAATAGAGCAAATCTGAAAAAATAGGTTATCCCGTAAGGAAGTAAACCTATATTTACATCAGGACTCTTGCATTTTTTGCGAAAACGGTGACGGGTTTTTAGTCAAGGGGGAGTATTGTGATTTATTGTTGCGGAGGCTATCATATGCCTCTTAAAACAGTTTTCTTAATGCCTGATTTTCAATTTCGGGAGAGAAAACTGGAATTAATTGTATGCCCGAAATGCGGGGCTTTAAGAGCTGAGGTGACTCAGTATAACATTAAAGAGAAAAAATACGAAGTTAAAAGATTAAAAAACAAAAAAATTTCAAGATTTATCAACGAAATAGAAAGCGGAAAAATAAAGAAAATTGAAATTAAACGCGGTACAAAAGAGCGTTCTGCTTTTGTTTACGGAGTAAATAAAGAGTGTAAAGACGGAACCATTAAACAATATGCAGTTGATTTTAACGGGAATAAAAGGTTAGTAAAAGTTATAAACGGGTAGGAATATGCCAAAAAAGAAAAAAAACGGTAATGAAGAATTAAATTATACAAAAAATGATTCTTTTGAAAATTTAAAAACCGTACAAGAACTGGCTCTGCAGCGCAAGGGAAAAGACGATGAAGTAAATCCCGATATTTCAATTTATTTGAAAGCCGAAGAACTAAAGGGAAAGTTATTCGGTTTATACAATGAAAAAGAAAAAGTTAATCAAAAATTAAATGTAATGGGCAGCGTAAAAATAAACGGCAAAGAACTTAATATAAAGGTTGGAGAAGAAGCAGACACTGGGCAAAATGATGATAGAATTACCTGAAATACTTGATATACCCGAAAAATTAATACCCGTAATAACAAAAATTAATGACTATAATTATTATTTAATTGAAGGCGGAAGGGGTGGTGGCAAATCCCAAAGTGTAGCAAGAATTATTTTATGGATTGCAGAACAAAAAAAAGTGAGAGTTTGCTGCGGACGTGAAACGCAAGCAACGATATCAGACAGTGTATATAAAATATTTAATGATTTAATAAGTGATTATAATTTAAATTTTACGATAAAATCAAACAAAATAGTACATAATAAAAGCGGTTCAAGCATTATTTTTAAAGGGTTTAGAGAACAAGGCAGAGTTAACATAAAAGGCTTAGAGGGAGTTGATATTCTTTGGATAGATGAAGCTCAAGCCATTACGAAATCTACACTTGATATAATCATTCCAACAATAAGGAAAAAAAATTCCATAGTGCTTTTTACAATGAACAGACTTGTTCGTAAAGACCCTGTTTATAGCGAATTTGTTTCGCGTGACGACTGTCTGCATATAAAAATAAATTATTATGATAATAAACATTGTCCGCAAAAACTGCTGGATGAAGCAAAACGCTGTAAGGAAAGAAATATTCTTGATTATGAATACATTTGGGAGGGGAATCCTCAAGATAAAACAAATGATTATTTATTTTCGGCAATAAAATTAGATAAAGCCAAGAATTTAAAATTTAAAGAAGAAAATTACAGAAAAATAAGATGTATGTCGGTGGATTTGGCAGGAAACGGCGGGGATTTGTGTGTTGCCAGCTTGATTGAGGCAAAAAGCGCTTCGGGCTGGGCATTAGAAAAGCAAGAGCATTGGAGTGAACCCGATACTGACGTAACAAAGGGCAGAATAATTAATTTATATTCGCTCTGGAAACCCGAATTATTAATATTAGATGCTGACGGATTAGGTTATTCAATATATGTCAGTATTAAAAATGTTATAAATAATGCAATAAAATTTAACGGGGCGGGAAGCAGTAATCGCCCGAATGCTTTAAACAGACGCGCGGACGGGTATCTTACCTTGAAAGAATTTATTGATAACGAATGGTTAAAGATATCTTCTGATTTTACAATATCACAGCTTGAATATATCAAGAAATCATATAAACCGAACGGACAAATATTTATTCAATCGAAGAAAGATATGAAGTCAGAGCAAGGTGAGAGCCCCGACTTCGCCGACAGCTTAATGATGGGGATTTATGCAATAAATTACTATTCATATCTTATTGATGAAAGAGAAGAAACCATAATGCTGGAGTCAAATTTTGACCCGTACAATTAAGTAAAAGAAAGGGAAATAATTATGTGTTCAACACCAAAAATGCCTGTTGTGCCGCAAGCAGAAGTAATCAAAGCAGCTACACAGGCAGACGCTTCAGTGCAAAAAGCGAATGCGGCAAACAGAACCAATGTAAAAGGTTTGGTGTCCGAAAATATAAGGACCTCAAACAACGGAATTGAAGATGATATTCAATCTTCCAAAAAAAGATTATTAGGTGAGTAAAATGACCGAAACAAAATATTCGAAAAAATATTTCAATTCAAGAAGAGCGGAACTTGATACTGCTTATAATGCCATAAAACAAGATTGGCAAGACTTAGCGGATTATTTTTTACCGCGTTCGGTCAGATTTTTAGCAAGAAGCGTTAATAAACAGCCGGCTAAAAACAAAAAAATTAAAGATTCCACTCCCTTATTAGCTGTCCGTAATTTTTCATCGGGAATGATGTCAGGCGCAACAAGTCCTGCAACTAACTGGTTCAAGGTAAAGATACGAAATTACGGACAGGAGGGGAGCTTTGAAGTTAAAACATGGTGTAATTCGGTAGAAAATTTGTTCCGTGATATCTTTAACAGCTCAAATTTATACAGAGTCCTGCCTTCCGTATATAAGCAAATAGGTGTATTCGGATTATCAGTACTTGCCATGCAGAGTGATGAAACATCAATAATAAGATGTCAATTACTCCCGATAGGCTCATACAGGATTGCAAAAAACTATAAAGGTGATGTAGATACAATTTGCAGAGTTTATATGGAAACGGCAAAAAATTTGTATGACCGATTTGGTGAAGAAAATGTATCACGGGAAGTATTAAATGCAATAGAATCAAACAGGTACGAGGAGTTGTTTGAGGTTGTGCATTTTGTGGAACCGAATAAAAATTATATGCCCGATTCTGTCTGGGCGGAAGATAAGAAGTATATTTCCGTATATTATGAATTTAATTCAAGCGAGGAGAAGTTTTTATCAAAAAGCGGATTTGATAAATTTCCTTATGCGGTATTTGAGTCGGAAGTTAACGGAGAAGATGTATATCCGAGTGAATGTCCCGGAGTAAATGCTTTACCCGATGTAAAACAGCTTATGAGTATGGTTGTAGATGAGGGTAAAGCTGTAAAAAAGATGATAAGCCCCACATATAAAGGACCTGCCAGTTTGAAAAATAAAAAGATGATAGATGCACCCGCCGCATTTATTGAAGAAGATGAGAACGGCAGAGGGCTTACTCCGATATATGAAGTAAATCCAAGGGTGCTTGAAGTTGATTCAATAATTGAAAAATTAAAAGAATCAATAAAAGAAATATTTTATAACGACTTATTTGCAATGATTTTAAATACTGCAGAGCGGTCAAGAACAGCTACCGAGGTAAACGAGTTAAAAGAAGAAAAAATGGTGCTGTTATCTCCATTACTTCAGCAAATACATAACGGTCTAAACTATATAATTGACTGGGTTTTTGATGAGTGTATAAAATTGAACATTCTGCCGGAGCCACCCGAAGAAATAATGGGCTCAAATATGGATATAGAGTTTGTATCAACACTTGCTCAGGCTCAAAAAGCCGTGAAGATATCCGCAATGGAGCGATTTACCACATTTACAATTAACCTTGCACAAGCATTGGATCCTGCTTTGCGCAACAAATTAAATGCCAATAAAATTGTCGATGATTATGCCGAATATGCAAATATTTCACCCGAACAAATTGTTCCTACCAAGGAAGTAGAAAAGAAAAAAGAAAAAGAAGAAGAAAGTCAATCACAGCAAATGTTAATGCAGCAGATGAAAACAGGCTCTGAAATAATCAAAAATATCGGCGGAACAGACTCTTACGGAAGCGATTTAATGGCAAGACTCGGTTTAACATAAAAAGGAGAGAAAAATGAATGAAGAAAATTTAGAACAAAAACAAGTGGCAGGCTTGGGAGAAAATGTATTCAACAATGAAACTCAAGCGGCAAAGCAGCCTTTAGGCTTGGGCGAGGAGGAAAGCTGCTACGGAAAACCCGAAAGATACGATTATTCGGGAGTTCAATTGCCCGAAAATTATTGCTACAACGAAGAATTATTAAATGAGTTTAATGAGTTAGCAGGGAAATACAATCTGTCACAAAAGAGTGCTAATGAACTTATGTCAATGGCAGTGAAGCTGACACAGCTGACGGGTAAAAATTATTCTGAAGCTATGGCGGAACGACAAAGACAACAAACGGAAGATTACAAGCACAGCTTAATTAATGACAGAGAAATTGGCGGATCTAACTTTGAAAGAACAATGAGAACCGCAAATATTGCTTATACCCAATTTGCAGATGCGGATGTTCAAGAACTGCTTAGTAAAAGCGGATTAAATTGTCATCCGAAAGTAGTAAAAATGTTCTATGATATTGGCAGAAGAATGCAAAATGATTCTGTTTACGGGGTAAATATTGCGGCAGCTCCAAAAGAAAACAGGGAAGATATATTATTCCCAACTATGGAAAGGTAAAAAAGAAAGGGAAAGAAAATGACAACACTTGGTGCCAATTATTTAACACTGGCAGATAGAATGAAACGTACCGAAAACGGTAAAATGGCAGCCGAAATCATTGAAATGATGACGGAAACAAATGAAGTTCTGCAAGACGCCGTTGCTTTGCAATGTAATGACGGGACAAGCCATATTACAACAATAAGAACAGGACTTCCAACCGCTGTTTTCAGAAATTTATACGGCTATGTACCCACTTCTAAATCAACAACCGAACAGGTAAAAGACGTAACAGGCATGTTAGAAACATTTTCTGTTGTTGATGTTGATTTGGTGGATAAATCAGAAAGTCCTAAAAAATTCAGATTATCGGAATCCAGTGCTTTTATTGAAGCAATGAACCAAAAGTTATCGGAAACAATATTTTACGGAAGTATTAAAGAAAATGCGGCTGCATTTGACGGATTATGCGTTAGATATTCAAAGAAATCGGCAGACCCAAAAAAAATCGGTTCAAATATTATAGATGCGGGCGGAACAGGCTCTGATAACACTTCTATTTGGTTTGTAACATGGGGTGATTTACATACTGCATTATTATATCCCCAAAATTCACAAGCAGGCGTTCAGCATAAAGATGACGGAATTTTAACCGAAACAAGTGCAACCGGCGGAAAAAGAAAAGTATATCAAGACCATTATAAAATGGATGTTGGTCTTTCTTTAAGAGATTGGCGTTCAACCTGCCGTATTGCTAATATAAGCGTATCCGCATTAGGCTCTGAGTCTGCTCCTGATTTGGAAAACTTGTTAAATCAAGCATATTACAAAACCAAAAGATTTGCTAAAACAGGTAAAACTTGTATTTACTGCAATTCAACGGTATTAATGTATTTTGAAGCTCAGCTTAAAGCAAAAACCAATGTTAACTTCACTATTAAAGAATACTTAAATGAGAATATTTTACATTATAAGAATATTCCGATACGTGAATGCGAACAAATTACTTGCAGCGAAGAAAAAGTATCATAAGGAGGGAATAGATGATATTAGATGAACAAGGGCTGTTTGCAAATAATCAGCCCATAACAGGAACTTGCAATTCTGAAAATATATTGGATATGGGTAACAGAGAAGTTTCTTTCGGCACTCCCGTTGAATTATTTATTCAGATAACGGAAGATTTTAATAATTTAACAAGTTTAACCATAAAAGTGCAGACTTCAAAGGATGAAGAGTTCTCTGATCCCGTAGATTTAATTGAACAAATTATGCAATTGGTTGATTTGAAAAAAGGTGCGGAAGCATCAATAAAATTTCTTCCGAAAGGAAATTTGGGCTATATGCGTTTAAATTTTGATGTAACAGGCGAAAATCCTACACAGGGAAAAGTTCTTGCGGCAATTGTTGATGCTCATCAGGAAAGTTTTCATAATAAGTAAATTTCAGTCCTCAATATATTACTATATTCGTGATATCCGAATTTATTCGGATATCACTTTTCTTCACGGCAGGAGGTAAAATGAATTATACAAAAGCAAAAATATTTAATATTACACTGAAAAATTTAAGAGTAAGTGTAAGCATTCAAAGTCCAAATCAGTCCGATAAAAATGCGGTGGTTCTTAATGAATTTTATGACAGTGCAAGAGAGCAGGTTTTAAAAGATTTTGATTGGAATTTTGCGAACTCATACAGAGAATTAACTTTAACGGGAAATATACCCCAAAATCCTAAATTTTTATATGAATATGATTATCCTAATGACTGTGTATTTGCAAGGGAAATACTCCCTTTCAGCGATAAAGAGATAATAGAATTTGAAATTGCTGCAAATTCCAACGGTAATAAAGTAATAAATACAAATGTAACACCGGCAATATTAAGATATACAAGGCTGGTAGATAATGAAGCATTTTACGGTAGTGAATTTGTAATGGCACTCGGTTGGTATTTGGCATTTTTAAGCGCACCGTCAATATGCGGAAACAGAACCATACAAAACGATTGTTTCAGCGTATATACGGGAATGCTGGCAAAAGCTAAGAACTTAAATGCTTCAGAGGGATATATAAAAAACGAAAACAGCTGTAATTGGTTTGATGTGAGGTAATAATAAATGACAAGATATACTCAGCGTTCATTTACGGGCGGAGAATTAAGTCCTGCTTTATATGCCAGAAACGATTTAGCAAAATATGAAATCGGACTAAAAACATTAAAAAACGGATTTGTAAGAGCCGAGGGCTGTGTAAGTAACAGAGCCGGGCTTGAATTGATATGCGAAGTTAAAGAGTCATCAAAACCCGTCAGATTAATTCCTTTTTCATTTAACACCGAACAAACTTATGTAATAGAACTGGGAGAAGGGTATGCAAGATTTATAAAAGACGGCGGACAAATAACAAAACCTGATGAAGAGGATGAAACTAAAAATATTCCCGTTGAAATACAGACTCCTTATACTTCGGAGGACTTATTTAATATAAAATATGCTCAAAATGCTGATGTATTAACATTGTGTCACAATAATCATCCGCCGGTAGAGCTTTCAAGAAATTCGCATACCGAATGGAAACTGGATGAAATCACATTTAAGCCTGCAATAAATTCACCCGAGATAACTTCAGTAAAATGGACAGGCGGAAGTGAGTCAAAAACGACATATAAGTATGTTGTAACTGCCGTAAAAAAAGAAACTTACGAAGAAAGCAACAGGTCGCAAGAAGCAAGCGTTACAGGTGAGCTTGAAGCAAATTGGGGTGTTAATGACTATATTACCATTGAATTCAGTGCTGTTGAAGATGCCGAGGAATATAATATATATAAAAGTTTAAACGGAGTTTTTGGTTATATAGGTACAACATCAGAAACAACATTTAAAGATGATAAAATTGAACCCGATTTAACCTCAACGGCGCCTGTGTTTACAAATCCGTTTGAGGACGGAAATAATCCCGCATGTGTAAATTATTTTCAACAAAGAAAAGTATATGCCTGCTTAAAGAAAAGCCCGCAGCAACTTGTTGCTTCTCAAACATCTACAAATAACAACTTTAATATATCAAGGCCATTAAATGCAACGGATTCCATTAATATATCGCTTTCAGAAAGAGAAGTAAACGAAATAAGACATATTCTTGCACTAAATGACTTAATTTTACTAACATCGGGCGCCGAGTGGAAATTAAACGGCTCTGACGGAGCATTTACGGCTTCATCCTCTTTGGTAGCTTCACCGCAAAGTTTTTACGGCTGCTCTCATGTTCAGCCTGCGGTATCAGGAAATATGATTTTATTTGTTCAATCAGGCGGCTCTGTTGTCAGAGATTTAGGCTATACCTACGTTTCGGACAGCTATGACGGCGAAGAACTGTCAATATTTGCTAATCATTTGTTTGAGGGAAAACAGGTTACAGATATGGCTTACGCCAAAGAACCCTACCGTATTTTATTTGCGGTAATGAACGACGGGACAATAAATGCCATTACATACAATAAAAAACAGGAAGTATCAGGCTGGCACAGGCATGAAACTAAAGGAAAGTTTGAATCTGTTGCAGTAGTTAGAGAAAATAATGAAGATGCCGTATATTTTGTTGTTAAACGGGAAATAAACGGTGAAACAAAAAGATTTATCGAACGTATGGCAACAAGAAATATTACAACAACAAGTGAGGGGGTATTTTTAGATTGCTGTTTAAGATATAAAGGAGAACCGATACAAAAAGTAACGGGACTTGAGCATTTGGAGGGTGAAAAAATAAATGTTCTTGCTGACGGTAATGTAGAGGAGGGTTTAACCGTACAAAACGGCTCAGTTACACTTTCGCAAAGCGCTTCCAATATTACTGCGGGTTTAGCTTATGAGTTTGAAATGGAAACACTGAATTTAGAAGGTGAAAACACTCATGGTTTACCGAAAATTATAAATTCAATTGATATAAATGTGGATAAATCAAGAGAAGATTTTTCCCTTGTTGGAACAAAAGGTGATGTGACCGAAAATATAAGAAGTATAGACAGCATAAATAATCCTGATTACTTATATTCGGGAAATATAAGAGCTTACACATATATGGATTATACAGATAGCGCCTCGGTAAGAATAAAGCAAACACATCCTTTTCCGCTTACCATTAATTCAATATCAGTCGATGTAACAATTGGAGATAATAATGCCTAAAGGTGAAATTGTAAAAAACGAAATAGAATACATTTTAGATAATCTTCGCGATGAAGATATGCAGGAGGTCCAAGCATTATGGAAAGAAAATTGGCGAAACAATGTATATAATTCAATAAAATCTGAAGAAGTAATAATATTATACGGCCGCGGTTTTCAAAAGACTAAAATACCAATAGCAATGGGCGGATTTAAAGAATTATTTGAGAAAAACTCTAATATTGCTTGTGCTTGGATGTTAACGGGGAATGAGGCGTCACTGAACAAAATTAAAGTATTAAAGGCATTAAAACAGGCAATTAAAAAGGCAGATGAGAAATATGATTTAATGTATAACTACATTTATAAATCTAATCATACTGCGAAAAAATGGCTGTCAATGCTGGGATTTTGCTTTAATAACCCAAAACCCGAGGGTCTAAAAATCGAAAAAGATTTTGAATTTTTTTATAAATTAACTAACAGAAAGGGAAAAAAATGTGTGTATTAGATATTGCCGGAGAAGTTTTAAAAGCAACTAATATAGGAAGAGCCCTTACAACTTTGGAAGAACAAAGAAAAATGGGAAATTATCAAGCAGCATTAATGGCAGAAGAAGCAAGAAAAAGCGAAAAAGAGGCTGCTTATCAAAGACAGGAGGGAATAGAAGAAGCAAGACGTCAAAGACTAAGTGCAATATTAAAAATGGGGGATAAAAAAGCTGTAATGGCAAGTAATAATATAGCTTTAACTTCCGCAACAGCTATGAATGCAGTTGATGACGAAAAACTAAACGGTGAATTAAATGCCTTAACGACATTAAAAAAATCAGAATATACCGCTCAATCATATATAGATAGAGCTAATGATTACTACCGCAAAGCAGGGTTGCAATCATTTAAGGCTAAAAATAATTATCGCAGCGGACTCAGACAGCTTGGAACAGATTTAGAAATGCAATTTATAAAAGGATTTATTGGAGCAGCTTAGTTTATTAGGAGAAATATTATGACAGAATCATTTTCAATGCGAAAAATTCCGATTATCCAAGAAAATAATTATTCTGCAGATGAAATTCAAAATACTGATAAAGTAAAAATATTGGAATTATCCAATTTTATTGATGAGTGGGAGCAGGAATTATTATTTTCGGAAAACGGATTTTATTCACTAAAAGGAAAAGAGGCGGAAAATAAAACAAAAGAATACATTAGAGAATTAAAAGAACTCATCAATTCAAAAATTGCGGAGCAAAAATTTTCACAAATAACTTCTAAGCAAATGGCAGAAGAAATAAAAAATAAAAAAATATCTGCAATTGAAGCTAAAATGCAAAATTATGAGCTTCAACAGTTAAGTGAATGGGAAATTTCAGTTTATGAAAAGGCTCTTACCGGTGCAAAAAATAGAGCAATATTATATAAAAATGATGAAATGACTGTGCAGTCGGCATATAATAATGCAATAACCGTTTTAGGTTTACTTGCCGAAAAAGAAAAATGGGATTTAAAAGTTTTCTCAATAAAAAAAGAAGAATTTGAATCTGATTTTTATTACTCTTTAATAAATTCATTTATTAAAGAGAAAGATATAAACGCAAGTTTATATTTTGAAAAATATAATAAAAAAATCAATATAAAAGATAAAGAAAATTTAAAAAAAACAATTGAACTGTTAAAAAATAACATTACAGGCTACAACTTTGCAAAAGAATTGTTTTCTTATAATTTAACTGATGAAAAAAACGAAAAGGAAATAAAGGCAGTTAAAAATAAGGAACTGGAGGAAATAATAAGAAAATTTCTTTCGGATTTTAAAAAAGATAAAAAAAAGCGGGAGGAAGATGAAAATAGAAATCAAAACGAAAATAACTGGCAGGAAATAATTTCTCAGCTAAAAAATGATAAAGACAAGGCAATACTTTATATTGACTACACTTTGGATGAAAAAAATCAAAAAAAGAAAAAAAACTATATAGAAAACATAAGAAAAAACGGGTATATTCAAACAGATAAAAAAGAGTTTTTAAATTTGTTAAAAGAAGCCTATGAGGATTTTAATAAATTTAAAGATAAAGATATATCTGATTATAGAGAAGTATTATCTGACAGAGATTATGAAATAATAAGTGAATTAAAAAATCAAAATTTGGACAAGTACAATATATATAAGGCAAATTACAAATATATTTCAGAAAATACTTCAAAAAGTACACAAGAAAATGAGGAAAAATTATATAACATAGTACAATTAATAATTTCTTTAAAAAATATTTATAGAGAGATAAATAAAAAAGAAATCGATATTGAGACTGAAAATAAAATCATTGAAATAGCAATTAAACGCTATCAATCGGAAGAAAAAGAGAAGGAGAAAGTAAATGACAGTTTCAAGCATCGAACCGGTAAATAATTATGCAGGTAATAATTCTGCAACAAGATTTGATTTTGACTTTTTCATTGAAAATGAAAATGAATTACTTGTACAACTTACAAATAAAACAGGTTATCAAACAACCCTTAAATTAAATACGGATTATACCATAAATGAAATAGGTTCCGAAAACGGCAGTTACATAATATTCCCTATTGAAAGCTCCGAATACAATGTATTAAGTGAAGATGAAGTAATAACATTAAGTTTAAATTTAAAAATTGTGCAGGAAAAAGAGTTTAAAAATTCAAGTAAATTAAGTTTAAAAACATTAGAAAATGCTCTTGATTATTTAACCAGATTAATACAAATATTAAGCAGAAAAATGGAAAGGGCAGTAAAAGTAAAAGAGGGAATAAATATAGCCCCTGATAAATTAATGGAAAATATAAATGAGTGTGTAAATGAGTCGTTTTCTTTCTCGGAAGAAAGTAAAAAAAGTTCGCAAAATGCACAAAAAAATGCACAGTTGGCTAAAGAATGGGCGGTAAAAGAGATTGAAAAAGTAGAGGCAACGGACTATTCTTCTAAGTATTATGCGGAGAAATCAAAAAAAAGTGCTCAATTATCTGAAGAAAAGGCACAAGAAACTAATGAAATATATATAAATGCAAAAGAAGATTTACAAAAAGAAACGAATGAGAAAATAAATAAAATAATAGAAGAAGGAGATAAACAATATAATAAAATACAAGAATTGGGCTTTTATCAAAAAGACGGGAAATTTTTCTATATTAATGAAAAAGGAGAAGAAACGCCGTTAAAATTTGAAAAAACCGACAATCTTTTTGACCTCGTGCAAAAGGATCACAAATTAACCTTAGAAGAGAAAGAGGGGCTTGAGGAATTAGGAGAATACGTATACAAAGAAGCACAAGACAGGCGCAGGGGCTACAGTGATTTTTACGAAAAATGTCTGGAAGAATATAATGAAGCTCAAGAAAACACCGAAGA